>CAYYWT010000011.1:0-21593 GCA_964475435.1 uncultured Eubacteriales bacterium | reverse complement strand
CACGACCTCTTGGTCCCGAACCAAGCGCGCTACCAACTGCGCTACACCCCGATAATCACAACATAGTTTATTGTACATCTATTTTTTTAATTAATCAAGTTTTTGGACGAAAAAATTCGAATAATTCAACAAACTTTACATAATTTGACTGTTGGCTAAATTTATGGTATAATTGTCACATAAAATTAAATTAAAAAAGCCTGGTTATGGAAAGGCTGAAAAAAGGAGAAATTATGTTAAATCTGAAAAATGCTGAAAAGGAACTTAGAGATGCATTCTTTGAAGTTAAGGATCAACTTGGAGTTACTACTGAAAAAATTGAATTTTTTATTAATCGTGATATTATTCGTTCGATTGAAAAGGATAGAAAAAAGATGGCTGAACCATTAAAAAGATTAAAAATGTATCTACAGCTAAGTTTCCCTGAATATAGGGTTAGTGGTAGAATAAAATCTTTGACATCTATTCTTGGAAAATATATGCAAGAGCGAACTTTACTTGATACTTTTGGATTCAAAATTATTATTCCGAATATCGAAGGTGAAACGGAAGAAGAAAGAATCGAAAAATGTTATCAAGTGAAGAATTGGATTGAAGAAAATTTTAAAATTTTTGATAATGAGTATAATGACCGAATAAAAAATCCAAAGCCAACTGGATATCAGGATTTAAAAATGGTTGTTGAGTATTTTGATTTGATGGTTGAATTTATAATTCAGACTGAAAATATGTATAACAACTCTAAAACAGGTCCTCAATCTCATAAAGAAGCATATCCTTGGAAGTATAATCCTGCAATTATAGCACTAGCTAAAAAGTACAAAGAAAAAGGAATTTGAGAAAAACTCCGCTATGAATTAAATAAAAACTCGAGAAACTAATTATTTCTCGAGTAAAATGGCGGAGAGAGCGGGATTCGAACCCGCGTGCGGTTGCCCGCAAACTGATTTCGAGTCAGCCCCGTTATGACCACTTCGATACCTCTCCAACAAGAATAATTATAGATAAAACTGTTTGTTTTGTCAATAAAAAGTTTGAGCCATTAACTATATAGTTAATGGCTCAAATCATTGGACGTAAACACCAAAAGTACATTGGCGTTATTGTTTTATGAAATCTCTTTCAAAAGTGTAACATAAAGTCCCTTTTGTAATGCTAGGATCAACGATTACTACAGAATTAGACTGGATATCTATATAACCTGCAACATTTGGTTTATCTGGCGATTCGTCACATTCCTCAAATTTTGGAGTAATATTGATACAATTTTTAGACTTCTTTTTAAATTCGTTCCATACGTCGATAGATTTAAAAATCACAATATAGATTGAACGATTAAAATCAATTTTTTTTACTGCTCCGTCAAATAAACTTTTTGGACATTCCCTATTTTCCCAATAGCGTTTAAATAACTCAAGAGTTCGAGTACAAACAGTAGCTGAAAGTATAAACGCTTGTTTATTTTCTAGACTATTTTTGCCAAAGGACACTATTACATCATAAGGATATATTGCCGGAAAAGTTTGCTGATTATCAACTAAGGGCTTTTTAGTAAGAAGTACGCCGATATCACCGTAAAAATCACTTGCCATAATAAAATCGAAGACATTCTTTTTAAAAGCATCATCAGTTTTTACAGAATACATTGAATCGAGTAGGTAAGTAAGTCTAGAAACAGCCATGCGGGCTAAATTTTTTTTGCTATTGCGGATATTATCAAGAGCGGTAGTAGATGTAGTCATATGAAGATCCTTTCTGTATGCAAGCTGTATAGTCGCTTGCTAACTTATTAAATTAAGAGACCTTTATATATTAACATAAAATCTAATTATTGTCAATCTTATAAAATAACTTTAACGCATTTTGAGTCGTTATATCACCGATTTCATCGGTAGACATATTCTTTACTTCAGAAATTTTTTCAAGAATATACTTAATATACATCGAGTTATTTCTATTTCCCCTAAACGGAACAGGCGTAAGGTAAGGCGCATCAGTTTCCACTAAAATTCTATCTAACGGAGTATATGCTAAAACTTCGATGGCAGTTTTAGCGTTCTTAAAAGTAATAGGACCGTCAAAACCAAGGTAGAAACCTAAGTTTAAAAATTCTTTTGCAGTTTCAACAGAACCCGAAAAACAATGTATTACTCCTTGATATTTCGCAGGCGTTCTTTTTAATACAGTTAATGTATCTAAATGCGCTTCACGGTTATGAACAACAATTGGTAAATGTAAGTCATTTGCAATGTTAATTTGATTTTCAAAATATTTAATTTGAAGATCATGCGGAGCAACATCATAATGATATTCAAGACCTATTTCACCAATTGCAACAACTTTAGGATGAGTAGCAAGCGTTTTTATTTCATCTAAATTCTCTTCTTTATATACCTCTTGAGGCTGAATTCCAACAGCAGAGTATATATAGTCATATTTTTCTGCAAGTTTAATTGAAAATTTAGATGTTTTAATATCAATTCCTTGATTTATAATAAATTTTACATCATTTTTAGGCAAAACCGCCAATAATTCATCTCTATCCTCATCAAAAGCTTCATCATCATAATGAGCGTGAGTATCAAATATATTCATAACAATAACTCCTTGTAAAATTACTTTTAAACTAGCTTAATATTCTACGAAAGATAATATCATTAGTTTAAAGAGCGAGTCGTACCGGAGAAAATTTCATAATTAATTTCAATTAAAATTTTCTCCGAGGACGTGTTTGAGCGGAAAAACTAATGATATCATCTTTCGCAAAACAACTAGTAATCTTGTAAAATTTAATCGTCAAGTTTCATAGAAACTAGTTTGCTAATGCCTTTTTCTTCCATTGTAATTCCATAAACAGTATTCGCCGCTTCCATAGTTCCTTTTCTATGGGTGATAATGATAAATTGGATAGAATCAGAAAACTTTTTCACATAGTCCGCAAATCTATATACGTTAACATCATCTAATGCAGCCTCAATTTCATCTAAAACACAGAACGGAGAAGGGTTAATTTTTAAAATCGAGAACAACAAAGCTATCGCAGTAAGGGCACGTTCTCCACCGGATAACAGCATCATATTTTGAAGTTTCTTTCCCGGAGGTTGGACTTCAATATCTATTCCACTTTCTAAAATATTATTTTCATCTAATAATTTAATATTAGCAGTACCGCCATTAAATAATTCCGCAAAAACAACTTTAAAGTTTTCATTTATGATAGTAAATTTCTCCAGAAATTCTTTTTTCATAGTAGAAATCATATCGTTAATTACTTGTTTTAATTTTTCTTCAGAAGTAGTTAGATCTTGTTTTTGGGCAGACATAAACGTAAATCTTTCATTAACGTTTTTATATTCTTCAATAGAATCTATATTTATACTGCCTAAGTTTTTAATTTCCTCTTTAATATTAGCCACAGAAGAAGAAATTTTAGTCGGATTTCCTAGTTCTTGCTTTAAATTAAGAGCAGAAGAATAGGTTATTTCATAATCTTCCCACATTTTATTATTAATGTTTTCAAAATCTAAATCTAACTTCATTTTTTTCATTTCTTCTTTTGAAATTCTGTTCTTTGTTTCCTCAATAGCACGAATATCGTCTCCCATTAGTTCTTCTAATGAAGCTAGAGTTTCGGTTAAGCTATTTTTTTCTTTTTCAAGATTATTAAGTTTAGAAGAAGTAGTTGAAATTTCATTTGTAATTTCAGTAATTTTACTTAAATTATTTTCCTTAGTTTCTTTTAACGTTTCTATTTCGAGAGTTAATTTATTTATAGTTTCATCTTTTTTAGCATTGGAATTTTCAGTTTCGACTATATCATTAGTAACTTTTTCTATAATCTCATTAATTGATGCTTCGCTTTCATCAAACGAGGATATAGAAATTTTATAATTGGTTATATCCTGAGATAAATTATCTCTTATTTCCATTTGTTCTTTGTTATTTTGTTTATACTTTTCAACATCAGATTCAATAACAGAAATTTTTTGATTAATTTCATCTATTTCTTTTTCAAATTTATTAATTTCAGAAGAAAATTCCGAAATTTGAACTGAAAGTTGTTCTTTTTCTAATTTTATATTTTTTATTTTTTCTTCATTTTGAGTAATTGTATTTTTTAAAGAAACTAATTTTTCTTTTTCTTTAGCTTGTAAAACTTCTTTATTTCTAAATTCTTCTGATAAATTTATACCGTCTTGTTTAATTTTTGTATATTCAGTATTTATTTTATCTGCGGAAGAAGTAGCAATTGTAAGTTTTTCATTTAATTCCTTGATTTCATTTTCTAGTTCACTTATTATACGGCCACGGCTTAATAAACTATCTGTTTTAGCTTTTTGACTTCCACCGGACATAGAACCGGCAGTATTTACAACATCCCCGTCTAAAGAAACTATTTTATATGAACCTAAATTTTGTTTAGATAATTTTATTGCATTTTCTAGGGTGTCAACGATTACTGTTTTACCGAGTAAATTTGTTAATATGTTTTTATATTTATCGTCGAATTTTATTAGTTCCGTTCCAACTCCGATAAATCCGAAACACTTTGAAATTTTATCTAAATTCTTTAATTCTTCGGAAGGCTTATAAGAGCTGATAGGGAAGAAAGTAGCACGTCCTGCGTTTTTATTTTTTAAAAATTCTATCGCTTTTTTAGCATCTTCTTGGGACAATGTAACTATATTTTGAAGATTGCTTCCAAGAGCTGTTTCAATGGCAACTTCATATTGTTTTGAAACTGATATAAGCTTTGCAAGCGTTCCACATATTCCTTTGCTAAATTCTTGATTTCTTTCACATTCGTCTAAAATTACCTTAACACTTCTAAAGTAACCTTCGTTATTTTTTTCTGTGTCCGATAAAAGCTTATGCTTTGTAGTTTTAACACTTATTTCAGAAGAAATGTTATAGACTTCTTTTTCTAAAGCTTTTAGACGATTTTCAAAATTTAATTCTTCGTTTTTAGTTGATTGAAATTTATCGGAGATTTCTTTTAACTCACGAGAAATAGAAGATAACATATCGTTGTCATCTTCGAATTGCATTTTTAATTTATCGTTTTCGGAAATAATAATCGAAAGCTTATTTGTAATTTGCTCATTACGATTTTCAGCGTTGTGTTTCATTGTTAAAGTAGCGTTCATTTTGGATTTTATTTCAGATTTTTCATTCATAAAATCAATAATGCCGGACTTCATATTTTCTATTTTTAGTTCTTCGTCAGTTAATGTCGCTATAATCTCATTTAATTCTTTTTCTTTTTGAGCTAAATACTCAGCATAAGAGGATTTTTGATTTCTTAATGTTTCTATTTTACTTTGGCGTTTTTCCTTTTCAAGATTTAATTCTTGAATTTTAGTTGAATTTTCTTCTATTTCGCTTGTTAATCTTTCAATGTTTGAAAGGCTGTTTGAGATTTTTTCGGAAAAAAGATTTAAATCAGAATTAATTTTTTCGATAGAATTTTGTTTTTCAAAAATTAATTCTTTATACGTTTCAGCAGTTTCAGTAACCTCATTTATTTTCTCTTTCAATTCATTTTTTTTATTTATAGAACCTTCTGAATTTTTCATTTTTAGTTCTAACTCTTGAGCAAGTTCTGTTAAATGAGTTTCGACTTGTCCGATTTGAGCTTTTAATTTATCACTTTCATACAAAAATAAATTTATTTCCAATATTTTTAGTTGTTCACGTAAAGCTAAATACTTTTGAGCTTTTTCAGACTGTATTTTTAAAGGAGAAAGTTGGTTTTCAAGCTCTTTTATAATATCATTAATTCTAGTTAAATTTTGGGTAGTTAATTCTAATTTTTTTTCAGTTTCGATTTTTCTTGCTTTATATTTTGATATACCCGCCGCTTCTTCAAAAACATTACGTCTTTCCTCTGAATTATTCGAAAGTATTTCATCAATTCGTCCTTGACCGATAATAGAGTAACCGTCTCGTCCTATTCCTGTTCCCATAAAAAGTTCGATTATATCTTTTAGGCGACAAGATGAACGATTTATAAAGTATTCGCTTTCTCCACTTCTATAGACTCTACGAGTTACAGCCACTTCACTAAAGTTAACAGGTAATCTCCCTTCAGAGTTATCCAGAGTTAAAGTAACTTCAGCAAAGTTAAGAGCTTTTCTATTTTGGGTACCGGTAAAGATAACATCTTCCATTTTTCCGCCTCGAAGAGATTTCGCTCTTTGTTCGCCAAGCACCCAACGAATGGAGTCGGAAACATTACTTTTTCCACTTCCATTAGGCCCGATAACAGTAGTAATACCGGGTCTGAATTCAAATATTGTTTTATCTGCAAATGATTTAAAACCTTGAATTTCTAATTTTTTTAAATACATAGTTAGTCTCCTAAATTACATTAAACCATATTTTCTTTTACTTCCTTTTATGGTATTAGTACAGAATTGTTCCCAAATAGGGTATTCTTTGGCATCAGAACGTATAACTTCACAAGTATAATATGTACCGGAAACAGATTCAGTTTTTATAAATCTTATAATATCGTTTTCTAAAAGCTCCATAGCTAAAAGTTTTTCAGAATGAATTACAAATAAATTCTCTTTTTGAAACAATTTAGCTAAGACATCTGTAACTTTTAATTCCGGATCTTTGGTATCTATTATTTCTAAGGTACAAATTCTAGAATTATCGGTCGAATATTCTTTTGGCCATCCCCAAAATTCCGGTATTAAATCTCTTATATAAGTTGGAAGTTTAATTTCGCCTGTTACTGAAATTTTCGGCAATTGCATCATAAAAATAGAAGTGTTCGGAAGATTAGCAGATTTAGCAATTATTTTAGCATCATCTTCATCGTAATCATTATATTCTTCATCATAAATATCAGCAGATTTGGATTCTTCCTTTTTAACCTCATTAAATATTGATTTTAACGAATTAGAGGAGTTTTCATACAACATATTTTCTATATCTAAAGCATCAGCAACATTATCTCCAAGATAATATTTAGGTTTGCCCATATCAATAACTTTAGTAGGTTCGGATATTTTAGGCATAACTTTTTCTTGTGGTTCTATAACTTTTTGCGATTTTTGAACAGGTTCCGGAGTAACTAAAAAATCAACATTATCGTCTATCTCTATGTCAATACCGAAATCATCGGTAGAGGTATTTATCGGTTCTACATTTTCAACATCTTTTCTTGTAAATTCTTCAATAGATGGCAAAACTTTTTCAGGTACTTTTAATAATTCTTCACAGTTTTCTCTGGTTACTTTTTTGAATAAGTTCATTGTATATTCAGGGAAAAGCGATGTTAAAGTGTTGGTATATTCTTCGTTTTCATCTGATAAATTAAAATAAAATTGAGTTACTATATTATGGCCGTCATATAATCCGCTTAGACTGAAATTCCCTGTTGATAATAAAACAGTAGCCTTTTGGGAAGATGAGAATATAGCTCCTTTATATTGGAAGTCGGTTATAAAATCTTTATCACTACCACAAAATAGGTACACTTCACAACCTAAATCTAAAAGAGAATTTACAACTTTTTTAGTAGCCCCTTTTTTATCGCTACTTAAATAGAACTTTATACTTCCACCATTTATAATAAAAGCTTTTAAATTCGGATATATTTTATCATAAGCATTTTCTTTAACAAGCCCAAAGAATAAACAAGCATCGGTATATTTAGGACGCCTGGACATAAAGAGCTGTTCTAAGTGACCTCCTAGAGAATAATTTTTTCCATTAAATTGTTTTGGCTGAGTAAACAGTTTAGTTTCCAAAGCGACTCCTCCTTCATATACGTAAATATTTGTTACTACGTAGACTAATTGTTTTTCACAAAATATTGAGCAAGTTTGAATAGTAACTAAATATTTAAAATTAAATTACTTTTCCTATTGTTTTTACAAACACAAATATTATATAATAATTTGTAGATAAATGCAATTAATTTAAAAAAGGGGAATAAGTATGGAAATAATTTTAATCATAAGCTTGGTTGCGGTATTGGTACTTTGTGTTTTTTTGACGGTTTTGCTCGGAAAAGTTAAAGAACTTACGGAAGTTGAAAAAAATTATTCTATCATGGCGAAAAATTATTCGACAGTAACAATTTTACAAGAAATAATGGTTATTTTAGGAGCTAAAATCCAAGCCGGTCAAAAGCTTGAAAGAATAAATGAGATACTTATCAACAGGTTTGATATAGCGTATTCGTCTATTGTTGAAAAAACAGAGAACGGTAATATAATAAAAGCTTCTAATGTGTCATCTGAGCTTTATAATTATATAGCTGAGCTTGATAGTTTACCTGATTTCCAAGAATCTATGAAACAAGATGTCCCTAAATATATTACTCGCGCTAGAACTTTGGATTATCAAACAGCCGATGAAAGAGATGTAAGATCTGTTCTTATGTTCCCACTATATAGAGAAGATGAATACAGAGGATTTTGGATATTGGAAGATATAAGAAGTAGTGCTTTTGATAGTATTAAGGTACAACTTAGCATAATAAAAGACAATATAACGCTTGTTTTACAAAACAATGACTATGCTGTAAGTTTGGAAAACAAAACGACTGCACTTGAAACGGCTAATAAGAAATTAGAAGAGATGGCGAATCGTGATGGGCTTACCGGAGCGTTTAATAAATATTTTATGCATAAAACATTGGACGAAATATTTAATGGTAACAGACGTCAAAATTCACTTGCTATAATGGATATAGACTATTTTAAAAATTATAATGACAAAAACGGACATATGGAGGGAGATAATCTTTTACGTTCTTTGGCTCAACTTATTACAGATAGTTTAAGAGACAAAGATATGTTATTTAGGTTTGGTGGAGAAGAATTCGTAATTTTATTTACTGATACGGCTAAAGAAGATGCTATAATGGTAGCTGAAAGAATTAGACAAAAAGTAGCCGATTTTGTTTTCCCGTTTGAAGAAAAACAACCAAACGGAGATTTGACTATTTCAGTTGGCGTGGCCTTTGCTCCGAGTGATGCAATAGAAAAACAAAGTTTACTTCAAATAGCTGATGAAAGGCTTTATAAAGCGAAAAGCAGTGGAAGAAATAGAGTAGTTTGGGAATAAAGCAAAAATTCCCAAAGGATAAAAGGAGTTCGTTGTCGAATATTGCCTTGATAAGAAAAAAATTAGATTATATTTTGAAAAAAATACGGTATATAAATGTTTTAACAAAAGATGAGAGGACTGTTTTATATGTTTGGTTCTATGTTTAACGGACTTGATAAAATAGGAAGGGGACTTGATGCTTCATGGACTAAAAATGAAGTTATTTCAAGTAATATTGCGAATATTGATACTCCGGGGTATAAGAAGAAGAAAGTTCAATTTGGTGATTTGCTAAATGATGAACTTTCTAGTTTGTCGTCTTTAAAAACGACTAACCCTAGACATATTCAAGTAAATAAATATAACAGCGGATATGTTAATATTTCGGAAGATATGTCTACTACTAATATGAGAACCGATGAAAATAACGTAAATATAGACGAAGAAATGTCTGATTTATCGAAAAACCAAATTTATTACAATGTTTTAAGTCAAAGAGCTACCGGAGAAATTACTAAATTACAAAATGCGATAAGAGAATCGTAATGCTAATGATAAAATTATAAAGGAGGCTAATGAAGGAAAATGGGATATTTCTCTTCTTTAGATGTGAGTGCGTCTGGTATGAGTGCTCAAAGAATGCGAATGGATTTAATTTCGCAAAATATTGCTAATGCGAATACTACAAAGACCCAATACGGTACGCCGTATAGGAGACAAGTGCTGGTTTTAGGAACTAATGAGAGAATGGGCTTTTCTAAATACTTATCATCATCTTCTAAGGAACTCTTAGGAGACGGAAAAGTAAAAATTCAAGGCGTAAAAGAAGATATGAGTGAATTAAAACGTGTATATGAACCGGATAATCCGGAGGCCGATGAAGACGGCTATGTGACTATGCCTAACGTTGATATTGTTACTGAAATGGTAGATATGATTTCTGCTTCACGTTCTTATGAGGCTAACGTTACTGCTTCTACTGCGTCTAAAAATATGGCTATGCAAGCTATTAACATAGGTAAGTAATATAGAGGAGGAGTACATAAATTATGAGTATTAATATTAATTCATTACCGAATATACAACCGATTTCTACTGAAATAGGCGGTGTACAAAAAGCGTCGGATACTAAGACGAGTTTTAAGGATGTAATAAATGATGCTATAAATAAGGTAAATGATCTTCAAATAGAATCTTCAAACGCTACGGATGATTTTTTAACCGGAAAATCGGATAATATCCATTCTGTGATGATTGCCGGTTCTAAGGCTGACTTGGCTTTACAAATGACGCTACAAGTAAGAAACAAAGTTATGGATGCGTATAAAGAAATAATGAATATGCAGATATAATGTTTTATTTTACTTAGATTATGTAATAAAGTTTTTTGAAGATGGAAAATGCTCTCGAAAACTTTTATTAAAATTAAAGGTGGTGTGATAATAATTGCCAGAGTCTATAACTAAAATTTTTAATGATTTAATGACTAAGTGGAAAGGCTTTGAAAAAAATCAAAAACTTAGAATAATATTGTCGGCGATTGTAATACTTGGAAGTGCTATTGTTACTATTGTTTTTATATCTAATCCTAATTATACGAAACTTATCACGGGTACAGTTTCTGAGATTGGAGAAATGAGTAAAACTTTAACTGCTTCGGGAATAAGTCATAAAGTTACTGAAAACAGTACTTGTATAGTTGTCCCGGAGAAAAGTAAGGATACGGCTGAAATAGCGTTATCTCAATCCGGATTATTAAAAGATGGAATGAAACTTGAAGATTCTCTTGATTTAATTTCTTTTAATTATACTCAAAGTGACAAGAACAAAATATATAAAGATTACTATGAAGGAAAAATGGCTGAAAAACTAATGAAGATGGATAATATTGAATATGCGGTCGTAACTTTTACGACTCCTGAAAAAAGTGTATTCTTAACTTCTTCGGAGGAAGATAAGCCGACGGCTAGTGTAATGGTTACTCCTGTAACTAAGTTAAGTGTTAATCAAGTACAAGGTATAATAAGATTAGTTGCATCAAGTGTTGAAAGATTAGATGAGAAAAATGTAACTGTTTTAGATAATAACGGAAATATCTTAAATGAGGAAGATACTTTGGAAACTGCCGGAGTTAGTACGAAACAACTTGAGGTTCAAGCGCAAAAGAAAAAAGAAATAGAACGCCAGGTAGGGCAATTATTAGCTAGTGTTACTGATTCTGTTGTGGTTATGGCTAATGTTGTTTGTGACTTTGATAGAGAAACGACTACTTCGGTTAAATATAGCACTCCTATTGAAGACTCTGACACAGGATTGCTTAGAAGTAATTCGACATTAAAAGAAAGTCTTCAAAATATGGATTATGGGTCTGTACCGGGAACTGAGTCTAACCAAGGAACAGGGGCGGAGATACTTTCTACCGGAACTGGTGGTACATATAGTAAATCTGAAATAACGAATAATTATGAATTAAATCAAGAAAATAAGGAAATTGTAAAAGGTTTAGGAAATATTGATGCCGAAAAGTCGTCTATTTCCGTAAGTTTATTATATGGAAACGAGTTTACAGAAGCGCCGACAGAAGAGAACATCGAAAGTATAACTAAGATGGTAAGCACAGCTACCGGAATAAATTTAGATAGAATTACAGTTGCTTCTTTTAAGGTGGCTGCTAAATCTAATGAAAATGTTAAATTACCGATTGATTGGGCTGAAATTATAGAAAGATATGCTCCTTATATCGCGTCTATAATAATAATCTTAATACTTGTAGTATTTATTTTAAGATTAAAAGACAGCAATTCCGAACTTGAATATGGGGATTTGGTTACTGAACCGGGAGCGTTATTTAATGCTACTATTGGGGACGAAGAAGAAGAAATCGGAACGATTAAAGAACTTGATAATAATTCAGAAGTTAAACAACAAATTAATAAATTTATTGAGAAACAACCGGATATTGCTGCCGGAATGCTTAGAAATTGGATTTATGAAAATGATAAAAATAATTGATAATTAATGAAAGGATGGTGAGGGATTATGGCAGCGGCTACAGAAGATAAACAAAAAAAAGCCCAAACGGCGGAAAACCAAGCTGCGAATCCTGAAACTACTGAGGCTAAGGCTGCTCCTGAGAAAAATAGTAATATACGCCAAAACCTTACAGGTAAACAAAAAGCTGCGATGTTGTTGATTTCTATCGGAGCTGAGAAATCAGCTGAGATAATGAGACATTTAAAAGACGAAGAAATTGAAGAAGTTACAAAAGCTATCGCAGGTATTAAAAAGTTGAAAAATACGTATCAAGAAAAAGTTATAGAGGAGTTTTATAATCTTTCTTTAGCACAAGAATACATTACAGAAGGTGGTATTAACTACGCTAAAGAGATTTTGGAAAAAGCGTTTGGTGCTTCGAAATCTGAGATAATTCTGAAGAAGATGACTGCATCGTTAAAATCAAATGGTCCATTTGATTTCGTAAAAACGATGGAGCCTAGTAAAATTGCACAACTTATAAAAGACGAACATCCTCAGACAATCGCGCTTATTTTGTATAATATAAAGTATCAACAATCTGCTACAATACTTGCAATGTTGCCTAAAAACAAACAAGTTGATGTAGCTAGAAGAATTGCTAAAATGGAGACTCCATCGTACGATGTTGTTAAACAAGTTGAAGAAATATTACAAAAGAAAATTTCTTATGACTATATGAATAATGATATGAGTAATGCGATTAGCGGTGTTGAAACTTTAACTGAAATTTTAAGAGCTGTTGATCGTGGAACTGAACAGAATATTATGGAATACTTAAAGAAAGAAAATAGTGAATTAGAAGAAGAGATTAGAAAGAAATTATTTACTTACGAAGATATTGTTAATCTTGATGATAAGAGCATTCAAAGAGTATTGCGTGATATTGATAATCATGTATTGGCGCTTGCTATAAAAGCGTCTCAGAAAAATATTCAAGATTTATTATTTAGAAATTTATCTAATCGTGTTGCTGATTTGATTAAAGAAGATATTGAACTTATGGGACCGGTTAGAGTTAGAGACGTTGAAAAGGCTCAAGACGATATTGTTCTTAAGATTAGAGATTTAGAGAAGAATGGCGAAATTGTAATTAACAGAGGCGGAGAGGATGAGGTCTTTGTCTAATTTGATAAAATCTGAGCGAGTAATAGACATAGGAACACCTGTTAACGTAGGTGTTTCTTGTGTAGTTAACGCGACTAATAATGTAAATTTAGGAAAAATTAATAAAGTTATAAAAAGCGAAAAGAAAGAGGAAAAAAAGACTGAATCAGAAGTAATTGAAAAAAACGAAGAAATTGTTCAGTCTGATGTTAAATCTGAAGTACCTGATATTCCTACTGTTTCGAAAGAAGAAATAATGGAACAGTACATAAAAGAAGCTGAAATTGAAGCGAAAGCTAAATATGAAGAAGAAATGCAAAAAGCTTTTAATGAAGGTATAGAAAAAGCTAAAATAGAAGCGGAAAGTATAATATCACAAGCTAAAACAGAGTATGATAAAATTTTAGAAGAAATTGTGAAACTTAAAGAAGATGCTATTAATGAATATAAAAACGATATAAAATCTAATGAAAAAGAAATTGTTGGTTTGGCTATGGACATAGCTGAGAAGATTATTAATTACGAAGTAGATAAATCGGATAATTATATATTGGGAATAGTAGAAGATGCTGTTAATAGAGTAGTAAATAAAAAAGATGTTACGGTAAGACTTTCGACTCAAGATTATTATACAATCCAAGCGAGTAAAAAAATATTAGTATCTAGAGTAAAAGGTTTCGGAGAAATAGAACTTATTCAAGACGAATCACTTGATATGGGAAGTTGTATTGTAGATACTCCTCTTGGAGTAATAGATGGAAGTTTGCAAGTTAGAATGGATAATATTCAAAGAGAAATAAACAAAATACTTTGTGAGTAATTTTTAGAAGGGTGGTTTAGTATGGCTATTATTGATTTATCAAAATATAAAAATGCGATAGAGACTGCTAAACCGGTTAATTATTTAGGATATGTTACCCAAATTGTAGGACTTACTATTGAATCTAAAGGCCCCCAAGTAAGTATGGGAGAGATTTGTGTAATAAAAGCTGAAGAACGTGATATAAAAGCTGAAGTAGTAGGATTTAAGGACTCTAAAGTATTATTGATGCCTTTAGGAGAAATGGTAGGAATTGGGCCGGGTCAGCCCATTTTTTCTACCGGAGAAATTTTGCAAGTAAAAGTTGGAGAACAATTGTTGGGACGTGCATTAGATGGCTTGGGTAGACCTATTGACGGAAAACCACCGGTTGATTCGGATAAATTTTATCCTGTCCAAAATGATGCGCCACAACCGCTTTCGAGAAATAGAATAAAAGATTATTTACAAATGGGCGTAAAAGTTATTGATGGATTGCTTACGATTGGAAAAGGGCAAAGGGTTGGAATATTTGCCGGAAGTGGTGTTGGAAAAAGTACATTACTTGGTATGATAGCTAGAAATACAAAGGCTGATATAAATGTTATTGCTTTAATCGGAGAACGTGGAAGAGAGGTAAAAGAGTTCTTAGAAAAGGATTTAAAAGAAGAAGGATTAAGAAGATCTGTTGTAATTACTGCTACTTCCGATCAACCTGCGTTAGTTAGAGTAAAGGCAGCGCTTTTGGCGACTGCTGTTGCGGAATATTTTAGAGATCAAGGAAAAGATGTAATGCTAATGATGGATTCCCTTACAAGATTTTCGATGGCTCAGCGTGAAATAGGACTGGCGACAGGAGAACCGCCGGTATCTCGTGGATATACGCCGTCAGTTTTTTCTATGATGCCGAAATTACTGGAACGTGCCGGTAATTCCGATAAAGGTTCTATTACCGGGTTATATACTGTATTGGTAGATGGTGATGATTTAACAGAGCCTATAACTGATACTGCAAGAGGTATTTTAGATGGACATATTGTATTATCTAGGAAAATTGCGAATAAAAACCATTATCCGGCGATAGATGTTTTAGCTAGCATAAGTAGGGTTATGGGAGATATTACTACTTCTGAACATAGACAATATGCCGGTCATATAAAAAGTCTTATGGCTACATATAGAGAAGCAGAAGATTTAATAAATATAGGTGCTTATTCAAAAGGGAGTAATAAAGATATAGATATGGCTGTAAAAAAGATAGATAAGATAAATGAGTTTTTACGTCAAAAAGTAGATGAAAACATATCTTTCGACGATACGGCGGCGATGATGAAAGAAATTGCTGAAATTTCATAGTAAGAAGGTGGGTTAGTTGGCTTTTCGATTTCAATTTCAATCAATTTTAGATTTAAAGATAAGGCTAGAGGATCAGAAAAAATCTAAGCTCGGGGAGGCAACTGAAATTTTGAACTCTGAAATGGAAAAGTTAAATATTCTTTTGAATGAGAGAAAAAATCAATTTAAATTAATGAAAGAGAAAAGTAATAAAGGCTTTACACCTAAAGAGTTAATATTTTATAATAATTATATGGAGCGACTAAAAAAAAGTATTGCTATCCAAGAAATTGTAATAAAAAGAGCAAGAGAAGCGGTGGAGAAGGCAAGAATTGAACTGGTTGAAGCTGCGAAACAGCGGAAAATGTTTGAAACTTTAAAAGAAAAAAAGATGGAAGAATATTGGGAAGAGTATTATAGGAAAGAACAAATTACATTAGATGAAATTGCAAGTTATAGACATGGCGTTGGGGGTGAGGTAGCAAATGGCGAAAATGAAGAAGGAAGAGAATAATAAACCTAAGAGTTCTAAACCGGTTATTATTTTTTCTTTGTTATTGGCGTTAGTTATTGCTATTGGAAGTTGGGTATATTTAATACGGACGAATAAATTTTTTGGTTTAGGAGAATTATTAAGGCCGAAATTAAAGGAAATTCCGATAATTTGCAATATATTACCGCCTGTACCTACCGGCACCGAACCTGATTTAATGGCTAGAGATGAGATTAACTCTAAGTATACGGCTTTATTAAATGAAAATGTTGAATTGCATAAAAAAATAGCTGATTTAGAAACGCGTAATGTTGAATTAAACAGCGTTGAGGAAAAATATCAAATTGTTGTAAAAGATTTAGAAAAACTTTCTAAGCAGTATGCTGAGCTACAAAAGACAAATGCTGAATTTGCTACAACTACTAAAGATAACAAAGAGAAAATAGACAATATGGTAAAAATATACGAAAGTATGGAACCGGCTAATGCAGCGGATATTTTGGAAGATGTCGGAGAATTAAATATTTCTGTTGTAGTTGAAATTTGTAGAAATATGAAATCGGCTAAGTTTTCTGAGATTTTACAGGAAATGGATACGAGCTTTGCGGCGATTTTGTGTGAAAGAATGGCTAACTAGCCATTAATTGCATTTGAACAGCCTCTTTGTATATGTTAAGATATAATTATAAAAGTTATTATTTACTTAATTGTTTGGCAAAAGATAATATCATTAGTTTTCCCGCTCAAACATGTCCTCGTAGAAAATTTTAATTGAAAATAACTATGAAATTTTCTACTGTGGAACTCGCTCTTTAAACTAATGATATTATCTTTCGTAAAATATTAAGCAAGTCTGAACAACAACTTATAATACAACGAGGTGATGAGGATGCTTGAAAAATTGTCGGAAAGGATTTCAAAAATTAATGAAATATCGAAATATATTCTTAAGTATGGACTTCTTGCGTGTTTAATATTGTTTATTTTTATAAGTTATAAATTTAATATTGCGAGTACGCTAGAAGATGTTTTAATTGCCGAAAAAATTGCGGGTTCGGGTTTTTATATGCTTATGGAAGTAGTGGTAGGGGCTATATTGTTTGATGTATGTATGAATAACAAATGATTTTAAAAGTAAAACAGAAATATATATCTGAATATTTTTGCGAAAAACTGTAAAAATATCGTAAGATATATATTTCTGTTTTTTAATGTAAGTAAAAAACTTACTTAGTAGCAGCATCAAACTTTTTACCTAATGCGGCTTTTTTGTTGTTGGCAGTATTCTTTTTCATTACACCCTTTGTAACAGCCTTATCAACTGTGCTTACAGCTTCAGTATAAGTAGCTTTTATTACATCTTTATCGTTTGCAATTAAAGAATCGTCAAATTTTTTAAGAGAAGTCTTTACAGAAGTTTTAATAGCGGCATTTTTAGCAGCATTAACTTTAGAAACTTCTACTCTTTTTTTAGCTGATTTAATGTTTGGCAAAACGTTCACCTCCTAGTAGATATAAAACATATGTAATTTATACATTCGTTAACAAAATACAGTCTACCACAAATTATAAATAAATGCAAGAAAAAAATAGTTGACAAGTGTAATTTATTATTATAGATTAATATTAGGTTAAGTTTCTGCCGATACTTAAGAAGAATAGTTTTGTAGGGAGGAAAAAAAATGTTACTTAATACGAAAAACTTTGGAGAGGTAGAAATCAAGGATGAAGATGTAGTGTTTTTTGAATATGGTGTACCAGGTTTTGAGAATATGACCCAATTTGTCATTTTAGGGAAAACTGATAGTGAGGATGATCCGTTTTTTTGGTTACAATCGGTTCAAAATCCGAATTTAGCGTTTGTAATAATGAATCCGAGAGATTTAGTGTTGGATTATGAAGCTGAGATTGATATGTTTACTGCTAATTTGCTAAAAATTAAGGATGAAAATGATGCGTTAATTTATTGTATAGTTACTGTTCCGCAAGATATATCTAAAATATCTATTAATCTAAAAGCGCCTATAATTATTAATGCGAAAGAAAATAGAGGATGCCAGGTTGTGCTTGAAAACGAAAATTATAAATTTAAGCACATAATTACTGAGGAATTTGTGAAAGCATAGGAGGATGGAAAGATGCTTGTTTTAACGAGAAAAAGAAATCAATCGATTGTTGTAAATGATAATATAGAGGTGACAATTATTGATATCCAAGGGGATCAAGTTAGAGTAGGTATAAATGCTCCTAAGGATGTTAAAGTATTTAGAAAAGAAGTTTATGTTGAAATGATGGAAGAAAATCAAAGAGCTGCTGAAGTTCAGATGCAGGCTTTAGATATATTAAAGAATGCGATTAACAAAAATAAGAATTCTAATCAACGTTAGGTTGATGTAGATATGTAAAGAAGGTGGACTTTAGTCTACCTTTTTTGTTTTAAAACAATTGACAACAGTAATTAAATAATTGTACAATTTAAATGTTGTAAAAATAAGATAATCAAAAGATAAATCAGGAGGAAAATACGAATGAGAACTAATGGAAAAATCGAGGAGATTTACAAGGTTATAAATGGAGAACACAAAGACCCGTTTTCAGTTTTGGGAATGCATGTTATAACTGAGGGCAAGAAGAAATGTGTTACTGTAAGGGCTTATTTGCCATTTGCTAAAAGTTGCTCTTTAATTGATTTAGATAAGAACGAAAAATTTGAAATGGATTTAATTGATGATTCCGGATTTTTTGAGATAATTTTTAAAGATAGAAAAGAATTGTTTAAATATAAATTGATGACTTTGGATAATTATGGAGTGTCTTATACTTTTTATGATCCATATTCTTTTTGGCCGGTTATTACTGACTATGATTTGTATTTATTTAACGAAGGTAAGAATATGCGAATTTTCGATAAGTTAGGAGCTCATATAATTACTGTTGACGGGGTTACCGGTGTTTTATTTGCTGTTTGGGCGCCGTCGGCTAAGCGTGTTAGCGTGGTTGGTAATTTTAATGGTTGGGACGGAAGAAGATACCAAATGCGTATGCGTGGGACTTCCGGAGTATGGGAAATATTTATTCCTGAAATCGGAGAATGGGAGTATTATAAATACGAAATTAAGGCTCAAAATAACGATGTATTCCTAAAGGCTGATCCATATGGGTATTTTGCGGAGTTAAAACCTAAGACTGCTTCTATTGTATTTAATCTTGATAAGTATAGTTGGAATGATGCTGAGTGGATGCAAAATCGTCCGTTCGGAGATAATAGACAAAAGCCTATGTCTATTTATGAAGTTCATCTAGGTTCTTGGATGAAGCCTGTACATAATGATGAAGAATCGTATTTTAATTATAGAGAACTTGCAGATAGATTAATTCCGTATGTAAAAGAAATGGGTTATACTCATATTGAGTTATTACCGGTGGCTGAACATCCTTTTGATGGTTCTTGGGGATACCAAGTTTGCGGATATTATGCGGCTACAAGTCGATATGGTACGCCGGAAGATTTAATGTATTTTATAGATAGATGTCATAATGAGGGAATCGGGGTTTTAGTAGACTGGGTTCCGGCTCATTTTCCTAAAGATGCTCACGGATTAGCTCGTTTTGATGGCTCGGCTGTTTATGAACATGCTGATCCTAAACAGGGAGAACATCCTGATTGGGGAACGCTTATTTTTAATTTCGGAAGAAATGAAGTTAAAAATTTCTTAATTGCGAATGCATTGTTTTGGTTTGAGAAATACCATGTAGATGGACTTAGGGTTGATGCGGTTGCTTCTATGCTTTATTTAGATTACGGTAAAAAAGAGGGTGAATGGATTCCTAATAAATGGGGCGGTAGAGAGAATATAGAAGCTATTGATTTTATGAAGGAACTAAATAAGGAGATTTATGCGAAATTTCCTAATGCGATAATGGCTGCTGAAGAATCTACTTCGTGGGCGATGGTTACTAAACCTACGTATACCGGTGGCCTTGGATATAGTTTTAAGTGGAATATGGGATGGATGAATGATTTCTTAAGGTATATGAGTATGGATCCTATATATAGAAAGTATCATCATACGTTAATTACTTTTTCTATGTGGTACGCTTATTCTGAAAACTTTATTTTGGTATTGTCTCATGACGAGGTTGTTCATGGAAAATGTTCTATGCTTAGTAAAATGCCGGGAGATTATTGGCAGAAATTTGCGAACCTTAGAACAGCATACGGCTTTATGTATGGACATCCCGGGAAAAAGCTTATGTTTATGGGAAATGAGTTCGGACAATTTATTGAATGGAATTATCACCAAGGTTTGGATTGGCACTTACTTGAATATGATATGCATAAAAAGATGCAGACGTATGTTAAGGATTTGAATGCTTTATATAGAGATACAAAGGCTATGTGGGAATTAGATTGTGAAGAAAGAGGCTTTGAATGGATTGATTGCCATGATGCTGAGAGAAGTGTGGTTTCATTCTTAAGACGTGATAGCAACGGAGAAGAGTACATTTTTGTTTCGAACTTTACTCCGGTTAAATATGATGGATACAGAATTGGAGTTCCGGGCAGAGGCTTTTATAAAGAGATTTTTAATAGTGATGATGAAAAGTATGGTGGTAGTGGAGTTAATAATGGAGATGGCCTTTATGCTGATGATACAGCTTGGCATAGTCGACTTAATTCTATTGTTATGAGTGTTCCACCACTTGCGACAGTTGTATTTAAAAAATGTAATTAAAATTTAAATTATGCATTGACATTTATGTAAACTAGATATATAATAAGAATATGAAATCCGAAAGGGCAAACCAATCGAAAGATTGGGACGCAAAACTACGGTCCTAATGTCGTAAGACGATGGAAGCCGGGTCGCCGAAGAAACAGAGTTGAATTTTTACTCCGTTTTGGTCGGCCAAAACGGAGTTTTTGTATAGACTTTTGGAGGCTAGATGCCTTTCGGATTATAATTTTCACGAGAGGGAAGCAAGCCGCTAGTGATTCCCGATGGGCGAACGTAGTAGACACTACTTTTCTCCGTGATATCTTTTTAGGAAAGGAGAAACTTAAAAACTGAATATGTAAGGTGGCGGATTTAGAAGAAGTCTCGTGACTTCTTGAGGTGAAAGATGAGTAAACTCCCAGTAACGGGAGTTTTTACTTTGCATATTTTTTCTTTTTAGATTTATTAAGTTGTAACTTATTTTTGACGATAAATTTCTTGAGTAGTTTTAAACTGGAAGGAGGGTTACCCTATGTTTTTACCAAAAGTTGAAGTTTGTAAAATGGCTAAATTAAGCGGTTTTACTGGTTGCAAAATGGTAAATAATGTAAATGGGGGGGGTAATCCAGTTATAGAAGAAAATAGTGAATAATAGAAGGCTAAGGCTTTATGCGTTTGCATATGGCTTTAGTCTTTTTTGTCGTCTAAGAAAATCTCTATCTAGTCGAGGGTAAGAAAAATAATTAAATGGAGCGATTTGTTAAAGCATTGTACTGTACCTCGCTCGACAAAAATATTTTTTGTGGAAAGTATGGAGGTAAGTTAAAATGCGGAACGGAGCTTACGCTCACGTCCTTGACAGCACTTTAAAGTGTGAATTACATAGAGGGACAAAAAAGCAATTTTTGTTTCGCTCAGTAAAGCACAATGCTTTGTACAAAATACCCCCAAAACAAGCAACTGTTAAATTTCAAATATAGCAGTAAAAAATCAAAGGAGGAAAAAGAAAAATGAAAAGAATATTTTCAGTAATAATGGC
>CAYYWT010000010.1:0-22949 GCA_964475435.1 uncultured Eubacteriales bacterium | reverse complement strand
TTACAAGTAAAGCTGACATATATATGGCATATAGAGCGTATAATGTTTTTATGAAATAATCCACCTTTGGTGTAAGGAGAAAAACGATTGATTGAATTGCGTTGCAATTCAATTAGATGTTTTTATAATAAAAGTGTAAATTAAAAAATCAAAGATTTTTAATTTACTTATGTTGCTCTACGAGCAACAATGTTAATGAACTTTTATTGTTTTCTGGTGGGCGTTCGAGCTACTAATTAAAATTTTACGCTGATTTTATCAGCTAAATTTTAATTAGAGTAGTATTACAAAAAAGTTTAATTTTCAACTTGTAGCTCGAACTTCCTTGAAAATGAAATAATCTACTTGCGTTGGAAATTGGGGGCTTGATGATGGGGAGACTTTTGATTTTGCTGTTTGTGGTTGGTTTGTGTTCCGGGTGTGGTGGCAGTAAACTTGAGGAAAACATAGTTTTGCCGAGCGAATCACCTATTGTAAATGAGGAGATAGAGCCTACCGAATCGGCTATTCCGGAAGTAAGTGTTGAGCCTTCGATTTTACCTATTGAAGATACTTCTACTTTGGATAATAAAAAAATCGGTTGGTATTTTATGAAGGGGAAAGACCATAATCAGCCTACGTTTGGAAAAGATTTAACAGTTCCAGCTGATAAGTATGATGCGATTTATTTAATGCCTAGTGATGAGAAAACTATTTATTTAACTTTTGATGAAGGATACGAAAACGGTTATACAGCTCAAATTTTAGATACGCTAAAAGAGAAAAATGTAAAAGCTGTTTTCTTTGTAACCGGCCCGTATTTGGAAAAAGAGAAGGAACTTGTAAAAAGAATGGTAGATGAAGGTCACGAAGTAGGTAATCATACAGTAAATCATAAGAGCATGCCGACGTTAAGTGATGATGAAGTTGAAAAAGAAGTATTGGATTTGGATAAGAAATTTTTTGACGAGTACGGAAAAACTATGAAATATTTAAGACCGCCTATGGGAGAATTTAGCGAAAGAACGTTATCTATTACGAAAAGCTTAGGATATACGAATGTTTTTTGGAGTTTTGCTTATAAGGACTGGGAGGTTAATAACCAAAAGAGTACGGAGTATGCGTTTGATACTGTAATAAATGCTTTGCATCCGGGAGAGGTAATGTTACTTCACGCTGTTTCTAAAGATAATGCAAACGCGTTAGGCGATATTATAGATAAAGCTAGAGAAATGGGATATGAGTTTGGTGAACTGTAAATTAAAAAGAGTAAATTCAAATTTTGATTTTTGTATTTACTCTTTTTTCCTTGCAATGTTTAAACAATTTATGATAGAATTGAAAAACAGGAGATGGGGAAATGCAGATTTTAAAAAAAGAGTCGCTACTATTAGGAGATACAGCGGTTTCGGATATATTTATAAGTGAATTTTTGACTGAGGCGGATGGAGATTTCGTTAAGGTTTATTTATATTGCCTTTTTTTAACTAAATATAATAAGGAGATATCATTGCTGGATTTATCTAAAAAAACGGGTTTACAACTAGATAGAGTAAAAGCTGCGATTGAATATTTCAATAAAGCTGGACTTGTAATTAGCAATGAAAAGGGCATTATTATGAATGATTTAAAAGAGAAGGAAATTAATAGATTATATACGCCTAAGCTTTCGACTTCTCCGGAGGAAGCTGTGGACAAGCTTAATAGAAATAAAAGAAGAAGTTCTGTTATTACTGCTATTAATAATACTTTTTTCCAAGGTATTATGAGCCCGGCTTGGTATAACGATATTGCTACGATTTTTGATAAATTTGCTTTTGATGAAGATGTTGTGTATTCGTTATTTAATTATTGTTACGATAAAAGAGCATTGCATAAAAATTATTTGTTTACAGTTGCTGAGGCTTGGTACAGTAATAAGATAAAGACGGTTAATGATTTAGATATGTATTATCAAAAATACGAGAAATGTAATAAGTTAAAGAAGGCTATTAGTAAAAAGCTTGGAATTACCAGAAAGTTAACGGAATATGAAGAAGCTTATGTAGATAAATGGACTATGGAGTTTGGATATGATATGGATGTTATTGAGATTGCTCTTAAAAAGACGACTTCAAAGACTAATCCTAGTTTTGAATACTTAAATAAAATAATTTGTTCTTGGAATGAAAAAGGATTGAAGTATAAAAATGAAATTGTTGAATTTATTGGCCAATCGAGAGAAAAAGCTAAGTTTATAAAGAATAATGCGATTCCTACGAATGCGTATATAAATCCGGAGCAAAAGGAATTTAATGATTTGGATAGATTCTATGCTAATTAGAGAAAAATGGACTGTAAAAGGTCTTTTTTTCTTGTTAATTTTTTTAGGAATATGTAATTTATGCAATATTCCGAATAATTCTTGCGATAGAAAAAGAAATGTGCTAAGATAAGAATGTTGAAAAATATGTCGGAAAATGAGGTAATATAATGGAAAAATTGTTACATGTAGGTATGGACATTGGGTCTACTACTTTAAAAATAGTTTGTTTAGATGAGAATGAAAATATTATATTTTCGTCTTATGAAAGACATTTCTCAGATACGAAAAATGCTGTGTATAATGCTTTAAATAAGCTCCTTAGCGAGTATGGGGATTTTAATTATACGATAACCCTTACCGGTTCCGGTGCTATGTTTATTTCTAAAGCTTTGAAATTGCCTTTTATTCAAGAGGTAATTTCGTGTAAACGCGTTGTTGAAAAGGATATGCCTAAAACCGATGTCGTAATAGAGCTTGGTGGAGAAGATGCTAAGATAATTTATTTTGATAAATCTATTGAACAAAGAATGAACGGAACTTGTGCCGGAGGAACCGGTGCGTTTTTAGATCAAATGGCTTTATTATTAAATACGGATACTATCGGGTTAAATGAATTGGCTAAGAATTATAAGTTGATTTATCCTATTGCTTCGAGATGTGGAGTTTTTGCGAAATCTGATGTTCAACCGTTATTAAATGAAGGAGCGGCTAAGGAAGATATTGCTGTGTCTATTTTCCAGGCTGTTGTTAACCAAACAATAAGCGGATTAGCTTGTGGAAGACCTATTAGAGGTAATATTGCTTTTTTAGGTGGTCCTCTTAATTATTTATCTGAATTGAAAAAGCGATTTATTGAAACTTTAAAGTTAAAAGATGAAAATGTAATTTCGCCTGAAAATGCTCATTTGCTTGTTGCTAAAGGGGCGGCTTTGGATTCTGTTAATCATCCGTCTATTACTCCGGATATTTTAAGAAATAGATTGAAAATGTTAAGTAATATCCAAGATGATATGACTGAACCGTTAAAACCGCTATTTGTTGATGAGAAAGGGTATAGCGAATTTTTGTCTCGTCATAAGAAAAATGAAGTTGCAAAAGCGAATTTAAGAGAATACAAAGGTAATTGTTTCTTGGGAATTGATGCGGGTTCTACGACGAGTAAACTTGTTTTAACGGACGATAAGGGGAAACTTCTTTATTCTGCGTACAAGGGGAATGAAGGTAAACCGCTTGAGAGTGTTATTGAGATGATAAAGGAAGTTTATAAGATACTTCCTCAAAAGGTTAATATAAGAAGATGTGGGGTAACCGGTTACGGTGAACAGTTGATAAAAGCGGCGCTAAATGTTGAAGATAACGAAATAGAAACAATAGCTCATTATACAGCTGCCAGTCGTTTTATGCCTAAAGTTGACAGCATAGTAGATATTGGCGGTCAAGATATGAAGTATATAAAGATAAAGAACGGAACTATTAATAATATAATGCTAAATGAGGCTTGCTCTTCCGGTTGCGGTTCTTTTTTGGAGACTTTTGCTAAGAGTTTAAATCTTAATATGGGTAAGTTTGTTGAAGAAGCTCTAAAATCTAAGAGGCCGGTGGATCTTGGTTCACGTTGTACTGTTTTTATGAATTCTAAGATTAAGCAAGCTCAAAAAGAAGGATATACTGTTGGAGATATTTCTGCCGGACTTTCTTATTCGGTTATAAAGAATGCTATTCAAAAGGTAATGAAAATAAGAGATATAAGTACTTTAGGAGATAATATTGTTGTCCAAGGCGGTACTTTTTATAATGATGCTGTTTTAAGGGCTTTCGAGATAATAACGGGTAAAAATGTTATAAGACCTGATATAGCCGGACTTATGGGTGCTTATGGAATGGCTCTTATAGCTAAGGAAAATTATGATAAGTCTAAAAATAAAAATGCTAAGACTACTTTACTTGGTATCAAGGAGTTGGGCGAATTAAAGATTACAGTTGATTTCACGAGATGTAAGGGTTGTGAAAATAATTGTATGCTTACTATAAATAAATTTTCTAACGGAGAGAGATTTATTTCGGGTAACAGATGTGAAAGAGGTAGCGGAAAAAGTGCTACTAAAAATGGTTTACCTAATTTATATAAGTATAAGAATGAAAGAATTTTCGGATATACACCTCTTGATGAAAGTAAGGCGAAGCGTGGAGTTATAGGTATTCCAAGAGTTTTGAATATGTATGAAGATTATCCGTTCTGGTTTACTTTCTTAACTAACCTTGGATTTAGAGTTGTTTTATCGGAAAAGAGTAGTAGAAAGACTTATGAAAAAGGTATGGAGTCTATGCCGTCTGAGTCTGTATGTTATCCTGCAAAGCTTACTCACGGTCATGTTATGAGTTTAATTGAGGCTGGGATTAAGACTATATTTTATCCTTGCATTCCTTATTCTAGAAAGGAATTTGAGAAAGCAGATAACAAGTATAATTGTCCGATAGTTATTTCTTATCCGGAAGTTCTAAGAAATAATGTGGAGGAGCTAAAGAATGTTAAGTTTATAAATTCTTTCCTTCCTTTTGATACGAAGAATTTAGTTAGTGTAATTATGGAGTTGCCTGAATTTGCTGAATATAAGTTTACTAAGAAGGAATTAACTAATGCGGCGAAGTTGGCTGAGGCTGAGTACCAAAAGTGTAAAGATGATATAAGGAAGAAAGGGAAAGAAGCTCTTTCTTATATGAAGAAAAACAAGGTTCGCGGTATTGTACTTGCCGGCCGTCCATATCATATTGATCCTGAGATTAATCACGGTATAGATACGCTAATTACAGGACTTAATTTGTGTGTATTGTCTGAGGATTCTATATCTGATTTGGCTGAGGTAAAAAGGCCGATAAGGGTTGTAGACCAATGGGTATATCATGCAAGGCTTTATGCGGCTGCTAATTTTGTTGGAAAGACTGATGGGCTTGAACTTGTACAATTAAATTCGTTTGGTTGTGGTGTTGATGCTGTAACTACTGATCAAGTTGAAGAAATTTTATCGAGTTATGGCAAGTTATATACGCTTATAAAGATTGATGAAGTAAATAATTTAGGAGCGGTAAGAATTAGAATTCGTTCGCTTCTAGCGAGTATGAATAAGCGTAAGGGGTTACCTTCAAGTAAAGAGAATGTTGGAAATTATGAGATAACTAAAAAGATATTTACTGAAGAAATGAGAAAGGATTATACGATTTTAGTTCCTCAAATGGCTCCTATCCATTTTGGACTTTTAGAGAGTGTGTTAAAGTCTGAAGGATATAATGCGAAGGTGCTAAAAAATTGTACGATGAAAACTGTTGAAACGGGGCTTAAGTATGTTAATAATGATGCTTGTTATCCTTCTATTTTAACTACCGGTCAAATGATAGAAGCTCTTGATTCCGGTGAGTATGATTTAAACAAGACTGCTCTTATTATGTCCCAAACCGGTGGTGGTTGTCGTGCTACGAACTATATCGGATTTATAAGAAAAGCTTTAAAAGATGCCGGTTATAGTAATGTACCTGTAATTTCGTTTAATGTTGTAGGAATGGAGAAAAATCCCGGATTTAAGCTTACTTTCGGCTTTATAAGTAAACTTTTAAGGGCGATTATATATGCTGATTTGCTCCAAAAAATGCTCATGAAAAATAGAGCTTACGAAGTGAATAAAGGCGAAACTGAAGCTTTATTTGAAAAATGGATGGAGAAATCTAAGACGCTTATAACAAAATCAAGTATAAAGCAATACAAACAGGGTATTGTTGATATGGTTAGTGATTTTGAAAAGATAAAACTTGATACTTCTATTGTTAAACCGAAGGTTGGAATTGTCGGAGAAGTTTTAATTAAGTATCATCCTTTTGGAAATAATAATGTGGCTAAAAAATTGGAAGAAGACGGTGCAGAGGTTATTATGCCTGACTTTATGGGATTTTTGAAATTTATTGCTACTCATAAGATAACTTTTAATAAGTTGTTAAATACTGATAAAGCTAAAGCTAAGATATTTAAATATGCTATTAAGTTAATAGATAAGATTGAGGAGACTGCTAAAATAGAACTTAGTAAGTCTAAGAAGGATTATTTGCCGACGTGTAATATTTGGGAACTTGAAGAAAAGGTTAAGGATATTTTGTCTATTGGAAATCAGACGGGAGAGGGATGGTTCTTGACTGCTGAGATGATAGAATATATTGAACATGGAATATCTAATATTGTTTGTGTTCAGCCGTTTGCTTGTTTACCTAATCATATTGTCGGAAAGGGTGTAATTAAGACTATTAGAAGTAAATTCCCTGATGCGAATATTGTTCCGATAGACTATGATCCGGGAGCCAGTGAGACTAACCAAACTAACAGAATTAAGCTTCTTATGACAGTTGCAAAAGATAAATTGAAAGAGAAAGAAGTAAATAGAGAAATTAAAAAAGAAGAAGTTTTAGTATAAAAAGAGCTGTAAAAAACTCATAAAATTCATAACGTATTGTACTGTACCTCGCTTAACAAAAATATTTTTTGTAGGAAGTGTAGAGACAAGTTAAAGGACGGAACGGAGCTTACGCTCACATCCTGGGCACCTTTAAAATGTGTTCTACATAGAGGGACAAAAAAGCAATTTTTGTTTCGCTTGGTACAGTACAATACGTTATTTAAATGATAAACGAGTTTTTTTACAGCTTCTTCTTTACTTATTTTTTGAAATCCAGTCTTTTAAGAGTTTTACAGCATTAGCTCTGTGACTGATTTTATTTTTTTCTTCCGATTCGATTTCGCCGAACGTTTTTTGTTTAATAGGAACGTAAAATAAAGGATCATATCCGAAACCGAGAGTTCCACGTTCTTCTTTATCAATTAATCCGAAACATTTTCCTGTAAAAACTTCTTTTGAGTTTTTAGAAACTAATGCGATACAACATACATAATGAGCACCGCGCTTTAGAGCGGGAATATCTTTTAATTCATCAAGTAGCTTCATATTGTTATCTTTATCATTTCCACCGGAATATCTCGCAGAATATATACCGGGAGCCCCGTTTAACGCATCTACGCATAGCCCTGAATCATCGGCAATTACGATTAAATCTTTATCATCTAAAGCGTTATATAAAGCTTCGGCTTTTATCATCGCATTTTCTTCGAACGTAGTACCGTTTTCTTCAATATCTAAGTCGATTCCCATTTCTTTCATAGAAAAGAATTCAATATTCGGCATATCAATCATCGCTTTTAATTCGTCAACTTTATGATTATTTTTCGTTGCAACTACAATTTTCATATTAAATACCTCCATTTCTATATAATTTTACATTTTTTCAAGCTAAATTGCAAATTAAAAACTCGTAAAATTACAATGCATTAGTTACAGGTTAGACTTAATTACTTATAAAAAGATAATATCATTAGTTTTCCCGCTCAAACATGTCCTCGGTTAAAAATTCGATTAAATTCTTATTTTGAATTTTTCACCGGTACGATTCGCTCTTTAAACTAATGATATTATCTTTTTAAAACAGGTATACTGAATAGTAACAAGCATAGTACTGTACTAAGCGAAACAAAAATTGCTTTTTTGTCCCTCTATGTAGAACACATTTTAAAGGTGCCCAGGATGTGAGCGTAAGCTCCGTTCCGTCCTTTAACTTGCCTCTACACTTTCCACAAAAAATATTTTTGTTAAGCGAAGTACAGTACTATGCTTTATGATTTTACAGCCTTTTTTAAAAAATTCTAAAATTACAATACCCATTTAATAAGTCCTAAATCTTGCTTGTTAATTAACATCGGATTTTTCGGAATAATTCTATAAGTAAATCCGTAGTTTCCGCCATTTGTCATAGGAATATCAGCTTTATATTCATACATTTCTCCGTTTTTCTGAACCAAATTCATCGGGCAAGAATGAGATTCTTGTAAAGCTCCTTCAGGAGAGATTTTCCCATAATAAACTTCAACAGATACATCTTTCGGATCTATGTTCCCAAGATAAGCCAAACAAGCAGGAGAAATAGATTGATTTACCAATATAGGATTATTTTCATATGCAGTAAGATTTATAGGATTTATATGAATACTATCCCAATTTTGGGAAATAAAATCTTTCCAATTTCTAAGATCATAAATCTTAGCATAACTGTTTTGAGAAATTTCAGCAGTACGATTGATAAGCGGCATATATAAATTGTTTGTATATTCTTGAACCATTCTGTCTGTACTGAATTCAGGAGCAACAACTTTTATAGACGCTTTCATTTTTTCAATCCAGTCATTAGGTATTCCATTTATATCGGTAGAGTAGTACAGAGGTAAAATCTGTTTTTCCAAAGTAGTATAAATACTATCACTATCTACGTTATCTTGATGATTTAAACTAGAATAGTACTCATTCTTGCCAATAGACCAACCGCTGTTATTTTTATATCCTTCAATCCACCAACCATCTAAGATACTGAAATTAATAGCACCGTTAATAGCAGCTTTTTGACCGCTGGTACCACTGGCTTCTAATGGGCGACGAGGATTATTCATCCAAATATCTACACCGTGAAGCATATACCTTGCAACATTCATATTGTAATTTTCAAGCATTATTACTTTGCCTTTAAATTCCGGCATTTTACTGATATCTACAATATTTTTTATAATCTCTTGACCGGGTCTGTCAGCAGGATGAGCTTTACCGGCAAAAATTATTTGAAGAGGCATATCAGTGTTACTTAAAATTCTCTTAATTCTTTCCATATCTCTAAAAATAAGATTAGCACGTTTATATGTCGCAAAACGTCTTGCAAATCCGATAGTTAGTACATTAGGATCAAGCATATTGTCTACTTGCATTATATCGTATGGATTTTCTCCGTTACGTTCCATTTGATTTTTTAAGTTCTCACGAATTATTTCAAATAATTTCTTCTTGTTTTCACGATGAGCTTCCCAAAGTTTTCTGTTAGGAATTTTATCAATAGCTTTCCAAGTTTTAGCTTCAGGAATATTGTTTTCCCAATTTGAAGGAAGATATTCGCTATATAATTCTTTTAAATTCGGCGCAAGCCATGTCAAAGTATGAACACCGTTTGTAACGTGAGTTATAGGTACTTCTTCTTTTGGAACAAGAGGCCATACATCTCCGAATATATCTCTTGAAACTTCTCCGTGTAGTTTACTTACACCATTTTTCTTGCCGGCAATTTTTAGAGCCAAAACACCCATATTAAAGTTTTGACCAGAGTCGTTAGAACAAGACATTCCCATTTCCATAAACTCATGACGACTTATTCCCATTAGATTCCAATAATTACCGAAATATTTATCTACTAAAGATATAGGGAAAATATCTATTCCGGCAGGAACAGGAGTATGAGTAGTAAAAATAGTACAAGACGAAACAATTTCTTTTGCATCCTTAAAAGAAATTTGTTTGTTTACTACTAAGTTTTTAATTAACTCTATACATACGAATGAAGAATGTCCTTCGTTCATATGATAAATAGTAGGATTAATTCCAAGGGCATTTAATACCTTAAGACCGCCGATACCTAAGAAAATTTCTTGTTGAATTCTCATTTCTTGGTCTCCACCGTAAAGTCTGGCGGTAATATCTCGATCATATTGAGAATTAGATTCTACGTTAGTATCTAACATATAAAGTTTATTTCTTCCTATATTTACTTGCCAAACTTTAGCAAACACAGTTCTACCCGGGAAGTCTATGTTAATAACAAGTTCTTCTCCGTTACTTGTATGAACCGGTTTAATAGGAAGTTCTGAAGGCTCAAGCTCTGTGTAAGTAGTTTCTTGCCAACCTTCTTTGTTAATTTTTTGATTAAAATATCCTTGACGATAAAGTAACCCGATTGCAACAAAAGGAAGCCCTAGATCACTAGCGGATTTACAATGATCTCCTGAGAGAATACCTAGTCCGCCCGAGTAAACAGGGAATGATTCGTCTAAGCCGTATTCGGCTGAGAAATATGCAATTGTGTTATTTTTATTTTCCGGGTATGTTTTAGAAAACCATGTTTTTGGTTCGTTCATATAAGAATCAAATTTAGATAAAATCAAATCATATTGCGACAAAAATGCTTCGTTTTTAGCAGCAGCTTCTAGTTTAGATTGTTCAACATTGTTAATAAATTTTACAGGGCTTTTATTACACCTGTTCCAAAGTTCAATATCAATTAGTTTAAATAATTTTAGTGCATCGGTATTCCAAGACCACCAAAGGTTATAAGCAAGCTCTTCTAATCTGTTAATCCTTTCAGGTACTTTTGGAATAACTGTAACTTTACCAAATAAATACATATTTAGCTCCTCCTATGTTTAAAATATCACGAATTAATTTTATGATAATAAATTGGAAAAATCAAGAGAAAATAACTTTATTTTTTAAAATTATATGGTAGAATAAATTATACTGAAATTGGAGGGGGAAAATGGAAATATTAATTGCTTTAATTGGTACTATTATAGGATATTTGCTGAATAATTATGCAGTTACGATTGATGAATTTGAAAAAGGCAAGGTTTTTAAATTTGCTTTTGATAAGTTAAGAACGCCTATTATAATTTTATGGAATGTATTAGTTCCGATAATTTTGTTTCATATGTACGGGAGACAGTTTTGTGTTAATTTTTTTAGAGACGCTATATTGTCGGCGCTTTGTTCTGCCGTTTTCTTTATTGATTTTAGATTGCATATAATTCCTAATACTCTTAATTTGATTGCTTTTTTCTTAGGAATTATACTTATGTTTTTTGATAAACAAAGTATAGAAGATAGTTTAATAGGAATGTGTATTGGATTGGTCTTCTTTTTAGTGATTATTGCATTATCAAGAATTATATATAAAAAAGACGGAATGGGGCTTGGAGATGCTAAATTTATGGGAGTTACAGGTCTTATGTTCGGAAGTGTTTATACTGTTTGTGTGATATTTTTTGCTTTTATATTTGGAGCAATAGGTGCGACTGTTGCTTTGGTTAGTAAAAGTAAAACAATGGGTCAAGAAATTGCGTTTGGCCCGTATATAGTTATGGCGATAATGCTTTTTATGTTTTTTGGAGAAAGCATATTAAGATTGTATTTTGGAGTTTAGAGAGGAGAAAAATAAAATGGTTTTATTCGGTCCGGGAGGTAATTCGATTTCATTTCAAAAGGAAGGACATAAAAGTACGTTAGATGCTCCGAAATGGCTATATGAACGTGGGCTTAATGCGTATGAATATGAATGTGGGCAAGGAGTAAGAGTGTCTGAGGAGACTGCTAAAAAGTTTGGAGAAGAAGCTAAAAAGTATGGTATAACGGTTAGTGTTCATGCTCCGTATTTTATTTCTCTTTCTAGCGTTGAGGAAGAAAAAAGAGAAAATTCTATAAAATATATCCTAGATACGTTAAAAATTGCTAAATTAATGGGAGCGAAAAGAATTGTGGTTCATCCGGGAAGTTGTAGCAAAAGAGATAGAGGAGAAGCGTTTAATTTGGCAATGGAAACTATGAAAAAGGCGGTTTTAGCGGCTAAAGATAATGGGTATGGCGATATGGAAATTTGCCCGGAGACTATGGGAAAGATTAATCAGCTTGGAACTGTTTTTGAAATTGCTACTATGTGTAAAATAGATGAAATGCTTGTACCGACAGTTGATTTTGGACATATAAATGCTAGAGAAATGGGAAGTTTAAAGACGGAAGAAGATTTTGAGAAGATAGTAAAATGCTTTATGGAGGAGCTTGGAGAGGAAAGAGGTCGAAGATTTCACGTTCATTTTAGTAAAGTAGAATATACAACCGGAGGAGAGAAGAGACATCTTACTTTTGAAGATAACGTTTATGGACCTGAGTTTTTACCTTTTGCTAAGATTATTAAAAAATATAATCTTGATTTAACGGTTATATGTGAGTCTGATGGAACTATGGCGGAGGATGCTTTAACTATGAAGAAAATTTTAGATGAATTGGAGGAAAAATAGGTTGAGAATAGAGAAAATTCGTGAAGGATTAAGAGATGAAGAAGTAAATGGAATGGTTGTTTCTAATATAAAAAATGTAAGGTATATTTCGGGATTTACCGGAGATGAGGGAATGGCTGTTGTTACTGAAAAAAATGCTTATTTAATTGTTGACGGAAGATTTACTGAACAAGCGGAGAATGAAAGCAAGATTGAAGTTGTTGATTTTGGCGGAAATTTTGTTAATACGATTGGTAAATTACTTCAACAAGATAGCGTTAAAAAGTGTGCTTTTGAAGGAAATCATATGACTTATTCCGAAGCTACTCATATGACAGAAACAATTAGCTCTGTTGAATGGAAACCTCTTAAGGATTTATTTGAGAAAGTTAGAATGATTAAAGATAAAAATGAAATTATCGAAATAAAAAAAGCGTTAAAGATCGCTTTGGATACGTTTGAATTTGTACGTCCTCAAATTGTTGCGGGAGTTCGCGAAATTGATATAAAAAATGAATTAGAGTATCAAATGAAGAAAAGGGGAGCAAGCGGTCCTTCTTTTGACACTATTGTTGCGTCGGGAAGACGTTCGTCTTTACCTCATGGACTAGCTAGTGAGAAGGTTATAGAAAACGGAGATGTGGTTGTTGTTGATATGGGGGCTGTTTATAACGGATATTGTTCGGATATTACGAGGACTGTTTTTGTTGGCGAACCTACAAAGGAACAACAAAGAGTTTATGATTTAGTTGAAAAGGCTCAAAAGTTTGCGATAGATGCGATAGAAGCCGGAGTTAGTTGTAAGGAAGTAAATGAAGTTGCGGTAAATGAATTTAGGAAAAATGCGATGGATAAGTATTTTGTTCATGCGTTAGGTCATGGCGTAGGTTTAGATGTTCACGAAAGACCGTTTATTGCCGGAAGGAGCAGTGATGTTTTTAAACCGGGAATGGTGGTAACAGTAGAGCCGGGATTGTATTTACCGGATCAGTTTGGAATTAGAATTGAAGATATGGTTATGGTACCCGGTGTTTGATTTTTAAAATTGCTTTTGTAAAAAATCCCTTTATCTTTTCTATTGTTTATGATAGATTAAACATTGGAGGAGATGTGTTATGAAAAAGGATTTCTTTACTAAAAGAAATATAATTTTAATTAGTGTTGTAGCATTTCTTGTAATTTTAATTGGCAGTATATTTGGTGTTTTATATGTAAAAAGTACTATAATAGATAATTTGAATTTTGAGGTAATTGCGGAAAAATCAACAGATGTAGGAGTTGAAACTGATACTAACTTTATAATTAATTCTGAAAAAAATTATTCTGTAAAAGCGTTAAAGAAAGTTATAGCTCTAAATCCGAGTATGGATTTTAGTTTGGATAAAGTAGATAAAAATATGTATTTACTTACTCCGAATAATACTTTAAAAGATAATTCAATTTACAATATATCTATATCTAAAAATGGAGAAAAGATAGATAAGTCGTGGGCGTTTCAAACAAAAGTTGATTTTAAAGTTGTATCAAATTTGCCGACTGATGGAAGTACATATGTAAATAGAAATACCGGAATTGAGATTTATTTTTCTAAACCGGTTGAAAATATAGATGGATTTTTTGAAATTTCTCCTAAGGTTAGCGGGGAAATTGAATATAAGGATAAATGCGTGATTTTTAAGCCTGATTTTTTATCAAGCGATACACTTTATGAAGTAACGATAAAAAAAGGCCTAAAAAATATATATGGCGAAGAATTTTCGGAAGATTATTCGTTTTGTTTTAGGACGGATTATGACTCGAGAAATTATTTTAATTTAGTGGATGGTTATCAAAGTACATTTAGAACTGATGAAATTCCGGATATTAAAGTATCTTGCGCGACTCAATACGAAAATGCTGAATTTAATTTTGATATTTATAAATTAAATTCTTTACAAGAATACGTTAATTTCTTGGAAATACACAGTAATGCCATAAATTCTAAAATCGGGAGAGACATAGATCATCTTTTTGATATGTCTAAATATCCTGTTTTGGTTAGCTTTAGCGGAAAAGTAGAAAAAGAAACTGAGTCGTGGATAAATTTGATAAGATTTCCCGGAACTCTTGAAGAAGGTTGGTATATAATTGACGGTAAATCTTCAATAGATAACTTACATTTCCAAAAAGCTATACAAATTAGCGATATATCTGTTTATACTTATGGCTTAAACGGAGAAGTTAATGTATGGTGTAATGATACCGAAAACGGCGACTATATTTCGGGAGCTACGGTACAAGTAGGGGATTTAGCGTCTATTACGAATAAAAACGGTTTGGCACAATTTAATTTAGCTAATCCAAATCCTCAAAGGTTAATAGTAACCGCACGAAATGGAAAAGAGTTCGGGGAATATATAAGCTTAGTTAATGAAGAAGATAATGATTTACGAAGTGATTATTATACATATATTTATACTGATAGAGAAAAGTATTTTCCAACAGACACGATTAATTTTTGGGGAGCGATAATACCGAGAAGGTCTGATGTAAATATGCCTGAAGGTATTACTTTAAAAATAGGCGAAAAAGAAATGAAGTTAAGTGTTAATGGAAACGGGATTTTTTCCGGGAAATTTGAATATTCAAACTATTCAAATACTTGGCTCGGCGTTGAATTAATTTTAGGAGAGAAAGAAACATATCTAAAAGAAATAGAAATAGTTGATTATACAAAGCCCGTATATAAAATAACTTCAGATTTTGAGAAAGAATATTACAGGAGAAATGAGCCGATAGAATTAAATATTTACGGCAAATTTTATGATGGAACATCTGCCGAAAATTTAAAACTTAATGTAACATATAATTCCGGTAAAAATAAAACTGTTACATTAGATACAAATGGCGAAGCGAAGGTAGTAATTGATAAAGATATAAAAAACGGAGGGTACGGATACGCTTATGCAGATATTGAAGTTGCGGGAATTGATGAATATGCGTCTAATTATAATTCTGTTCTATATTTTCCTTCAGATTATGCATTAAGAAGCGAGTGGGATAGTGAAAACGGGAAAATAGAATTTAAAACAAATAAATACAATTATGATGCTATTAAAAATGGAAATATTATAGACTATGAAAAAATATATTCGGGAGAATCCTTTAATCAAAAGATATATGTTGATATTGTTGAAATTGAACGCTTTAGGGTTAAAACAGGCGAGACATATAACTATTATACAGGATTAGTCCAAGATCAATATGAATATAGAACGAATGAGATTATTTTAGGTAGTACAGAAGTTAATGTTATGAAGGATAAGGAGGAATTCTTAGATTTATCTTATTTAAATAGACGTGAAAATTGTTCTTATGAAGCACGTATAACTTTTGTGCTACCGGATAGTTACATTGGATATGATGAAATATATTTATACAAAAATTCCAGTTACAATGACCCGAACTATTATTTTAAGCGAGATGATGGATATCAATCCCATAAAATAGGCGAAAGTGTAAATTTTACTCTTGAAGGAAAAGATCTTCCGGAAGAATTTAAGATGATGTATTTTGTTTCAAGCGATAGAATAAATACTATGGGCATTACGAAAAGTAAGAATATAAAAGTTACAATGGGAAAAGAACTAATACCAAATTCTTTGTTAAATGGTGTAGTTTTTGACGGCAAAAGACTTAAAGAAGTAAGAACAAGTTATTTAACTTATGATAACACTGAAAGGAAACTAAATATTGATATTTCAACAGATAAAGAAGTTTATAAACCCGGAGAGACAGTTAAAGCAAAAATTTTGGTAAAAGATAATTTGGGTAATCCTGTAAAGACTGAAATGGTAGTAAGTGCTGTTGATGAGAAAACATATAATGAAGATTATTATAAGGGACCGCTTGAAACTTTATATGAACCGATATACCACTATCCTAAAACTTTTACCAGTAATTATTATGAAGTTTTTGAAGGTGGAGAAGGCGGTGGCGGAGGAGATGATGTAAGAGAAAAATTCGTAAATGTTCTTTTATTTGATTCTATTTCTACAAACGAAAAAGGAAAAGCTACTGTTGAATTTGTTACATCTGATGATTTAACGTCTTGGAGAATAACTGCGGTGGCGGTGTTAAAAGACGATGTTAAAGCGGGAATGACGACTAAAAATATTTCTACATCTATACCGTTTTTTGTAAATCAAGTAATTAATGAAAAATATACAGTAAATGATGATGTAGTTTTAAGTTTAAGGACAGCAGGAAACGAAAAGAAGTTAATAGAAGGAAATATAAAATATCAAGCGACAATAGAAGATATAGAAAGTAAAGAACTTGAGTTAGAACCAACAAAGACGGCTATGTTTAACTTTGGGAAATTACCTGCGGGAAAATATAAAGTTACTGTGAGGGCAGAATCAGGCAGTTATAGTGATGCAATTAGAAAAGAAATTGAAGTTGTAGAATCTAACAGCGAATTATCTATTGTAAAAGAAGTTAATCTTTTAGATATATCTACCTTAAATGTTACAAAGTATCCTATAAAAATGATCTTCTTTGATAGAAATAACGGATTAGCGTATAAATCGCTTAAGAAAGTAATAGAACAAAGTAACGGTAGCACAACAGAGCAAGTTTTTGCTAAAAATTTTGCGTATAAGTTGTTAAATGAATTTTACGGAGAGGAAATTTATAATGTAAATTTTGATTATGTACTTCAAGATTATAGCGGAGGAATTAAAAAAATGTATTATTCTGAGCCGGATCCACTTATAACTGCTAATATTTGTATGATAGCACCGGAAAAAATAAGTACAGAAAATGCGATTAAGTATTTTTACAAGATAATAAATGATTCAAATTCGTCTTCTTCGAGTGTATCATCTGCATATATGGGGCTTGCGGCGTTAAGAGAGCCTGTTTTAAATGATATAAAGTACTTACTTGGTAACGATAATGGGCTTGAATTAATTGATAAAATAAATTTGATTTCCGCTCTGGCGTATATTGGCGATTATAATCTTGCTCAAGAATATTATGAAAATAAAATTCAGGGAATAATGACTGTGGACAAGGAATATAAATATATAGGAAATGATCAAGAAACGGCTGATTACAAGACTAATTCGAGATTACTTACTGTTCTTTCTTTAATCAATCACAGTGATTTTGAGGGCGTACTAAATTATGTGCTTGGTAATTCCGGACTTGATTATATATCGGCTTTAGATTTGTTGGTTATTGTAACTAATAATAAACCTATGGCTACGACTGACGCATGGTTTAGCTATGATTTAAACGGAAAGACGGAAAAAGTTAATTTTAAGGATAAAAAATTGTTTGTTTTAACTTTAGATGAAAATGAAATGAAATCGTTTAATGTAAACCGTAGCAAAGGTAATATTGATTTAATCGCCGAGTATATAGGAAAAGCGGAGGAAATTTCTAATATTTCTGATGAAGTAAAAATTAAAAAAACTATAACTAACGGAGCGTTGGGCGAGTACACAAACGTAACATTGGATATTTCGCTTCCGGATGATATAGAAACCTATTATACAATAACTGATTTTATACCGTTATCTTCACGTTATACGCAAGCAGTAAGCAAATATAATGACGGATGGGGAGTATACGGATATAGTGGTCAGAAGGTTAATTTCTACGTAAATTCTATAGAACACAAAGAATATACGATTAACTATAAAATAAGAAATGTATTCTCAGGAGAATTTTTAGCTGAAAGTGCTTTTGCGACTGATTCATCCGGAAAAATTATCGGTAAATCGGATAGCTTGATATTTAATGTTAAATAAGATATTATATATACCAATATATTAAAAATAAAGGAGAGACGTAAATGAAAACTGAAGAAAAAAAGTTCTTTACAATGTCTGTTGACGAAACTTTAAAATCGCTTAATTCCTCGAAAAAAGGTTTAAGCAATGAAGAAGCTAAAAAAAGGGTGGAGGAGTACGGTTATAACAAGCTTGAAGAAAAGCAAAAGCAAAGTTTATTATCTAAATTTATTGATCAATTCAAAGATTTGATGATTATTGTACTACTGGTTGCTGCTGCGATTTCTGTATTTATTGCTAAAGAATGGGTTGATGCGATAATTATCTTGTTTGTAGTAGTAGTAAATGCTATTTTAGGTGTTATTCAGGAAAATAAAGCTGAAAAGTCTTTAGAAGCTTTAAAAAATATGTCTGCTCCGTTTTCTAAGGTTATGCGTAACGGTCAAGTAAGTCATATAAAGACTGAAGAAATTGTACCCGGAGATGTGGTAATTTTAGAAGCTGGAGATTTTGTGCCGGCGGATATGAGACTTATTGAATTTGCGTCTCTTAAGATAGAAGAAGCGGCTTTAACCGGTGAATCTGTTCCGGTAGAGAAAGAAGATATAGTTATAAGTAAAGATGATGCATCGCTTGGCGATAGAGTAAATATGGCCTATTCGGGCAGTAGCGTTGCGTACGGTAGAGGTGTCGGAGTTGTAACCGGTACAGGTATGAATACAGAGGTAGGAAAAATTGCTGCGTATTTATCTGATACAGATAATTCTATGACTCCGCTTCAAATAAAGCTAGCGGAATTAAGTAAGATTTTAACTATTGCTGTCGGAATCATTTGTGTATTGGTATTTTTATTTAGTTACATAGCTAATCCTAACATTGGGGCTGAAGGTGTGATGGATTTATTTATGAAGGCAATAAGCTTAGCTGTTGCTGCGATTCCGGAAGGATTGCCTGCGGTTATTACGATTGTACTTGCGATGGGAGTACAGAGAATGGCTAGTAGAAATGCTATAATAAGGAAACTTTCAGCTGTTGAAACATTAGGTTCTACTGAAGTAATTTGTTCAGATAAAACAGGAACATTAACTTTGAATAAAATGACTGTAAAAGAATTGTATTATTCAAATAAGTTGAATTCAGCAGATAGCATAAAAGATTTTAGAGATGATGGTCAAAAGATGGCTTTAATTCTTACGTTGTGTAATGATTCGAAGGAAAATACAAAAGGCGTTAAAGAGACGGAGTTTGTTGGGGATCCGACGGAAACTGCTTTGGTTGAATATACATTACCTCGTGGATATGCTAAAAACGATTGTGAAAATAGATACAAAAGAGTCGGAGAAATTCCGTTTGATTCGGATAGGAAACTTATGACAACTGTTAATAATGTCCAAAACAAAATTTATTCTTTTACAAAAGGTGCGCCTGATTTATTAATTAAAAGATGTAATAAAATTTTGGTTAACGGTGAAGTTAGAGATATAACTAAAGATGATATTAAAAATATTGAACAAGCAAATTCTTCTATGGCTCATAAAGCGTTAAGAGTCTTAGCGGCATCATATAAGGAGTTAAGTAAAGTACCTGAAAAACCTAATACAAAGGAACTTGAAAATGATATGATTTTCGTAGGGCTTGTTGGAATGATTGATCCTCCGAGACCGGAAGTAAAAGATGCGGTTAAACTTTGTAAACGTGCGGGAATTAAGCCTATAATGATTACAGGAGATCATAAGGATACGGCTGTTGCTATTGCGAAGGAAATAGGAATTATTACTGACGAGTCTATGGCTATAACCGGGCAAGAATTAGATAAGATAAAAGACGAAGATTTTACCGAAATTGTGAAGAAATACTGTGTTTATGCGCGTGTATCTCCTGAACATAAGGTAAAAATAGTAAAAGCATGGAAGGCGCTGGATAAAACTGTTGCGATGACGGGGGACGGAGTAAATGATGCTCCGGCGTTAAAAAATGCGGATATTGGTGTTGGAATGGGAATAACAGGTACAGATGTATCTAAGAGTGTTTCGAATATGGTATTAACAGACGATAATTTTGCAACAATTGTTAATGCAGTCGAAGAAGGAAGAAAGATTTACAGTAACATTAAAAAAGCTGTTCAATTTTTATTGTCTTCAAACTTAGCTGAAGTTGTTGCGATATTCTCGGCGACTATTTTAGGATTAATAACTAAGCAAGATTGGAATATTTTAGCCGCAGTTCAGATTTTATGGATTAACTTAGTTACCGATGCTTTTCCTGCGTTAGCGCTCGGAGTTGAAAAGGCTGAAAGTGATGTAATGAGTAAAAAACCAAGAAGTGCAAAGGCTAGTTTCTTTGATGATGGAATGGGAATAAACGTAATATTCCAAGGACTTGTAATCGGAGGACTTACTTTACTTGCATATTATATTGGAGAGTTTGTTTATCATGAACATACATTAGGTATGACAATGGCGTTTGCTACGCTTTCGTTTACAGAGTTGTTCCATTCGTTTAATGTGCGTTCGATGGATAAGTCATTGTTTACAATTGGATTTTTCAGTAATAAAACTTTGACATGGGCTATTTTAGGTTCTTCTGCTTTACAACTTATTGTTTTAACGATACCGTTTTTGGCGGAAGTATTTAAGGTTGAAATTATGGGAAGTGTACAATGGCTATGGGTTATCGGATTATCGTTTGCGATTATTCCAATAGTTGAAATTCAGAAGTTTATTTACAGAAGGGTTCATGTTGAAAAGGTGTTGTAATTGAGGTTGAGTAAAACTTCTCCTTTTTCTTGCTTAAATGGTATAATTGTGGTATAAGAAAGGCAGATTAAGTAACAAAAATCAGCTTAAAGGAGAATAAAGTTTATGAAAAAAGTTTTGCTTAAAATAGATGGAATGACTTGTTCGGCGTGTTCGTCGGGTTTGGAAAAGTATTTAAATAAACAAGACGGGATAAGTTTAGCTACTGTTAATTTGGTAATGAATAATGCGAATATTGAGTATGACGAGAGTAAGCTTACTTTAGAACAGGTAGAAAAGTTTGTTGAGAAGGCTGGATTTGTAAGCCTTGGAATTGATAATTTTGAGAAAGAGGAAAAGAAAAAGTCGAATGAGAAGTATAAACTTATATGGCTTTCGATAGTTTCTATTTTAATTTTATATGTATCTATGTCGCATATGGCAGGTTTGCCTGTTATTCCTTTTTTGGATATGAAAGTTTATCCGATTAATTATGCTGTAACTTTATTTATATTGACTGTAATTGTTTTGGCATTTGGGAAAGATATATTGAAAAACGGATATAAAAATCTAGTCCATAAAACGCCTAATATGGATACATTGGTAACGATAGGAGTTTTTGCTAGTTTTATTTACAGTATTTACGGAACAATTCAGATTTTTAACGGTAATAATTCGTATGTAGAAAAGTTGTATTATGAGTCTTCGGCTATTGTTATATTTTTTATAAAAATAGGTAAATTTATTGAGAGCAAAAATAAAGATAAGACTAAGGAAGCTTTACAAAATCTTATGACTATTACTCCGAGTAATGCGATAATTTTTAAAGATGGTCAAGAGATGACTGTAACGTTAGATGAAATCCAAAAGGGAGATATTGTTATATGTAAGCCTGGCGGAAAAATAGCGGTAGATGGGGAAATTATTGAGGGAGTAACACATATAAACGAGTCTTTTATAACTGGGGAAAGTGTGCCTGTAAAAAGAGAAATCGGTTCAAAGGTAATTGCGGGTAGTATAAATTATGAGGGAACTATAAAATATAAAGCTGAAAAAATCGGTAAGGAGTCGACTGTGTCGGAGATTGTAAGGTTGGTAGCTAATGCGACTTCGACAAAAGCGCCTATTGCTAAAATTGCGGATAGGATAAGCGGATATTTTGTTCCGGTTGTTTTGGCTATATCTGTTGTGGCTTTTTTACTATGGATTATTGTTTCTAAAAATATGGCTTTTTCTATTAATGTATTTGTTAGTATATTGGTAGTCGCTTGTCCTTGTAGTTTAGGACTTGCGACTCCTTTGGCTATTGTTATAGCGTCTGGGAATGCGAGTCGAAAAGGTATTTTAATTAAGACAAGCGAGGCTTTAGAAAATGCTCATAAGGTAAAGACGATATGTTTTGATAAAACAGGTACGTTGACTATGGGAAGTTTAAGGGTTTCTAAGATATATAATTATAGTGAATTTAATGAAACGGAACTTTTAAGAAAAGTCGCTAGCGTTGAAAATAAGTCTGAGCATCCGATAGCGAGGGCGATAGTTAATAATGCAAATGAGAGAAATATAAAATTTGAAGATATACGAGATTTTGAGGCTGTTGCAGGTTTTGGAGTAAGAGGTAAGACTGAGAACGGAGAGATTATATTAATAGGAAATAGTAAGTTTATGAAGGAAAATGGAATAGATATTAAAAATGGAGATGATGAACAAGAACTTGTAAATGACGGAAATAGTATTTTATTTGTTGGTATCAATAATAAGCTTGTTAGTTTAATTGGTGTAAAGGATATTATAAAAGATAATGTAAAGACTGTTATAAATGAGTTGAAACAAAGAAATATTGATGTTGTAATGCTTACCGGAGATAATGAAAAGACGGCGGCTATTATTGCAAACCAAGTCGGAATAGATAATGTTGTTTCTAATGTTACTCCTAAAGAGAAGGCTAAAAAGATAGAAGAATTAAAGAAAAATGGTATGGTTATGATGTGTGGAGACGGGATAAATGACAGTGTAAGTTTAGTTGCAGCTGATATTGGAGTTTCAATTTCTACCGGAACGGATATTGCTATGGATTCTGCAAATGTTATTTTTATGAGTGATAATATTGAAAAAATGAATGAGTTGATTGAGTTAAGTAAAAGGACTATAAGGAATATTAAGCAAAATTTATTTTGGGCATTTTTCTATAATGTGTGTAT
>CAYYWT010000009.1:0-23546 GCA_964475435.1 uncultured Eubacteriales bacterium | reverse complement strand
TACATTATTTGATAATGTAACAAATGTTGTTTGGTGGACATTCCCAATTGCAGAATTTTTAACTTGTATAATTTCTATATTTATATTAAAGAAAACATACAAAGAAAAAGTAGCAATAATAGGAGAAAGTAAAGCAAAGGATGATGTAAATAAAAAATTAATTATATCAATTTCAAGAGAACATGGAACAGGTGGAAAGGAAATTGCAAGAAAAGTAGCTGAAAATTTAGGAATAAAATTCTATGATAAAGAAGAAATTAAGAAATTTGCAATTGAAAATTCATTAATTGAAAACCAATATAATGATGATGAACTTTATAATTTTTATTTATCATTAGATGCTGAAAAAGATGCTATAATAAAACAAGCAAAGACAATAAAAATGATTGCATCAAAAGAGGAATGCGTAATTGTTGGTAGATGTGCAGATTATATATTAAAAGATAATCCAAATTTAGTAAAAATATTTTTATATGCTCCAATAGAATATAGAATAAATAAAGTAAAAGAAATGTATAAGGATACATACAAAGATGCAAAGAAATATGTAAATCAATCTGATAGATCAAGAGCTTCTTATTATGAAGTTATTGCTAATAGAAAATGGGACGATAAAGAAAATTATGATATATGTATTAATTGCGAGGTTGGTAATGAAAAAATAGTTAATATTATTTGTGAATATATAAAAAAACGAAATGATAAGTAAATAGTAAGAATTACGAATAAGTATTAAAAGGAAATTTTAATGAGGGGTAGTATTGAAATTTTAAGGATAAAGTTGTTTAAGTTTGGATATGAATGTGCAGTCTGAGAAATCGCCATTATGGTTGAGCATTGTGTAAATAATGTATCAAAAGACCAAGCCTAACTACATAGTATATATGTAGTTAGGAGGGATTGATTTGGTATTTATAGCTACAATACGGTACATAATTGAAAACATCTTTTTCGCATTTGGCTTTTTAGGTAACGGAATGAATACGTTTCCGAAACCGCTTACGCCAAGTGAGGAAAAGATGTATTTTGATCTTTACAAGAACGGAGATGAAGATGCGAAAAACATTTTAATTGAACGCAATTTAAGATTGGTAGTTCATGTAGCGAAGAAGTACTCTGTTCAATGGAAAGATAATGATGACTTAATTTCTATTGGCTCTATCGGACTAATAAAAGCAGTTACAACTTTTGATGGAGACAAAGGTCATAAGTTTGCGACTTATGCTGCACGGTGTATTCAAAATGAAATTCTAATGTACTTAAGAAGTAGTAAAAAAACTCAAAATGAATCGTCCATAGACGAGCCGATAGGGAGCGATAAAGAAGGTAATTCTATTTCATTGATTGACGTTTTGGAGTGTGAAGATTGTGACACATTCGAAAAAGTAGAACTAAAATTAAGAATTAAGGAATTACAAAAAATTATGAACGCGAGTTTAACTGAGCGTGAAAAGAAAATAATCGGTATGAGATACGGTTTATATGGCGGAAAAGAGAAGACACAAAAAGAAATTGCCGACGAACTGGGCATTTCACGCTCCTATGTATCGAGGATTGAAAAAAAAGCATTAGAAAAAATAAACGAAAATATGAAAACGTAAAGAAGGACTTTTCAAATAAAGATAGAAAAATATAAATGCGGGAAAAGGTAATTTTATTTTGTTTTTTGCCGATATACCTTTAGATGTTAAAATTAAGGATTTTTATTTAAAATGGATGTTTATTATTGAGGAGGAAATTGATATGGAAGAGCAAAAGTTTATGCCTGAGGGTTGGAACTTATTAGAGAATGAAGTAGATGAAGAATTGGAGAGAAAAGTTGCTATTTTGACTGAGGCGATGGAGAAAAATGAAACGTTAGAAGGCTTAGTTACGATGGCTGATTCTGATTTTAATCTTCACGTTGACTTAGATGGCATAAAGGGAATTGTACCGAGAAGTGAGGTTAGCTCGACTGTTGAGGCTGACGGGTTTCCTAGACCTGTTGCGTCTATTACTAAGGTTAATAAAAGAGTACAATTTAAAATAAAAGAGATTAAACGTGAGAATGGCGAAGTGACTGTTGTCTTATCTAGAAAAGCTGTTGAACTTGAAGTAAGAGATTGGATGTTTAAGAATTTAAAAGAAGGTATGGTTTTAAGCGGTATTGTTAGAAATATGGAACAATATGGAGTGTTTATTGATATTGGCGGTGGAGTAACCGGGTTACTTCATATTGAAGATATATCCGTTGCCCGAATTATGCATCCGGAGGAAAGATTTAAAATCGGAGATAAGATTAAAGTTATGGTAAAAAGTTTTGATAAGTCTACCGGAAAAATTGTTCTTACTCATAAAGAATTGCTTGGGACTTGGGAGGATAATATTAAGGACTTTCAGGAAGGAACTACTGTTATCGGTATTGCGAGAGCTAGAGAGAAAAATGGTATTTTCGTTGAATTACGTCCGAATTTAGTTGGACTTGCGGACCATAGACCGGGGGTCGAATATGGTCAAAGAGTTAGTGTTTTCATAAAGAAGATTATTCCTGAAAAAAAGAAGATAAAGCTTGTTATTGTTGGTTAAAATCACTATTGTGATTAATATAAATTTATATGTTCTGTATTTATAGAACGTAGTTGGAGGGCTATTATGATTAATGATAATGAAGTAAAAGCGACGAAATCGCCTTTTGCGATGCGTCCGAATGAGGAAAAAGTTTATGATGGGAAAACCGGTTATTCATCAGTAAATCAAGCTGTTTTTATGGTGGATATGGGGTATGTAAACGAATTGCATTTTGAGATGCTTGAACTTATAAGTACGTTTGAATTTATAACTTCAAGACAGATATACCAACTTTTACAATTAAAAGGAATAGAAATTAAAGACCAAAATAAGGTTAACGCCAGACTTGAAAATTTAATTAAGGCTAGAGCTATTGTTAAGTATTATTTTAAGAGTGATGAGGGAAACGGAATTTATCGTATTTATTGCTTGGATAAATCTGGGAAATACTTGCTTAATTCTAGAGAAATAAGAACTGAGTGGGTTCCGACTAATAATACTAAGCCGGTTCATCTTATAAAGAAGAGATTAGCGGGAAATCAAGCTATTATTGCGTATATGATGAAAGCTAAATACTTTAAGAATTATGTTGTTGATCCTGTATTAATGGCTAAACGCCAAAACATAAGATTTAAGGTTTCCGGTGGAGTTGTTTCTTTAAGTAAAGACGGAAAGAATACTGATTTGCTTTTTGAGGCTGTAAGACGTGAACCGGGTTGGGAAGAAAAACTTATTACGAAGATGCAACTTTATTCTGAATTTTATGAGTATTATAATGTTAGAGATTCAGGATTTGATAATCCGCCTCAATTGGTTATTTTAGGTGAAGATGATAGCCATTTGGTTGAGATTTTTAAATTGATTGTAAAAAATAAAATTGTATTTAAGGATTGTAATCCTTTATATACTACGGATTTAAGACAATTGGATGAAACTTTGGAGAAATCGCTTATTTCGTTTAATTATAGTGAAGAGAAGAGAAAGTATATTATGGAGATTTTTGAAAGCGACTTGCTTGCTCCTATAGATGATAAAGATGAAGATGATATTGATATAGATATCGAGTAAGAATATAATATCCAAGCAATGTACTTTTGATAAGTGTATTTTGCTTGGATATTTTTTAATTAACAAAAGAAAAAGGAGAGGTGAAAAGATGTGAAATTAAAGGAAGTATTTCGTGAAGTGATAGTTGGAATTTTACCTATTGCTTTGGTTATAACGATATTACAATTTACGATTACTCCGGTTGCTATGGAGACGTATTTAACATTTTTAGGATGCACATTTTTTGTAATTGTGGGTTTGTTTTTGTTTTTGATTGGAATTCAATATGGATTTTTAGAGGCCGGAGAAAATATAGGACGAGCTACTGTAAAGCTTGGAAAAATGAAGTGGATTTTGCTTGTAACTGTATTGCTTGGCTTTGGTGTTACATTGTTAGAGCCTGATGTCCAGGTATTTAGTAATCAAGCGGCGGATTTAATTGAAAGTGTGAATGGAGAAACGCTTTGTACAGTTATTGCGGTTGGAGTAGGTGTGTTTGTAGGAATTGCTTTTTTGAGAATGTTTTTGAATATATCTATTAAGTATATATTAATAGCTGGATATTTATTAGTTTTCGGTTTGGTTATATTTTGCCCGCAAGATTTAGCAGCTGCTGCTTTTGATGCGGGAGGAGCGACTACGGGAGCGCTTACAGTTCCGTTTTTATTATCGCTTTCTATGGGAATATCTTCTATGTTAAGTAAAAATAAGGATTCTTCAGATAGCTTTGGAATAATAGGCATTGCGTCTCTTGGCCCGATTTTAAGTATGTTACTTATGGGGGTGATTAGTCGATGATAGAGAAATTTTTTGAAGTTACGGTTAATTGCTTTATATCCATTTTGCCTTTGCTTATTACTTTTATATTATTTCAAATATTTTTTATAAAGATGTCGCGTAAGAAGTTTTTTAGTGTATTAACGGGTATAATGATTGCTTTTATAGGAATTGTGTTTATGATTTTTGGGTTAGAAGTTGGATTTGTTCCGATAGGACAGGCTATGGGAATTGAATTTGCCGGGTTATCATATAATTGGATTATAGTTCCGATAAGTTTTATTCTTGGATTTTTTATTACTAAAGTTGAACCGTCAGTTAATGTTTTAGTTAATGATGTTGAGAGAGAAACTAGCGGAGCAGTTAATAAAAAAGTGCTTACATATACGTTGGCAATAGGCGTAGGAGTTTCTTTAGCTCTTGCTATGTTAAAGATTATTTGCGGAATTTCTTTATGGTACATTGTTGTACCGGGATATGTTATTTGTTTGGTACTTTCACTATTTTCAAGCGAACGATTTACAGCAATCGCGTTTGATGCCGGCGGTGTTACGACCGGTGTAATGACTACTACGTTTTTATTGGCTATGGCGCTTGGATTATCTGAAGGTTTACCATATACTAACAATGCTGATGGCTTTGGTCTTATCGCAATTGTTGCGATGACGCCGATACTGTTGGTTATGTTACTTGGAAAAATATATGAAGGTAAAAAAAGAAAGGGGAAGAAGTAAATGTTGGGTATTAATGATGGATATGATTTAATTATTACTATTGTAGATAAAGGTAATGCAGAAGATGTTATTGAACAGGCTAAAAAAGGTGGAGCAGAGGGCGGAACTATCTTAAACGGAAGAGGTGCCGGTGCTAATGATACAGCTAAAATTTTAGGGATTTTAATTGAGCCTGAGAAAGATGTTGTACTTACTTTAATTGAGAAAAATAAGACTAAAGATGTACTTAACTTTATTTCTGAAGGACTGGAACTAGATAAGCCGGGAAAAGGAATTGCGTTTGTTGTAAATGTTCCTAAAGTTGTCGGAATTACACATAAATCAGAATAAGAAAGAGGTATAGTAATGGATTTTATACAAGAACAATTAAAAAACGAGTTTAATTTAAGAGAATTTCAAGTGAAAAATACAATAGAATTAATTGATAATGGAAATACAATTCCTTTTATTGCAAGATATAGAAAGGAAGCGACAGGGGAACTAAGTGATGAAACGTTAAGAGATTTTTATGATAGATTGGTATATCTTAGAAAACGTGAAGAAAGAAAAGAAGAAATAATTAGATTAATAGATGAGCAGGGTAAACTTACGGACGAATTAAAGACTCAAATAGAAAAAGCTGAGACTATGACGGAAGTAGAGGATTTATATCGTCCGTATAAACAAAAAAAGAGAACAAGAGCTACAATTGCAAAGGAAAAAGGATTAGAGCCTCTTGCGGTAATTATTAAAGAACAAAATAATGTTTCCGGAGATAAATTTGCTATTGCCGGTGAATTTGTAAATGAAGAAAAAGGGGTTAATTCTCCGGATGAAGCTATAAACGGAGCTTTAGATATTATTGCCGAGGAGATTTCGGATAATGCTGATTTCCGTAAGGAGATAAGGAAAATTACTCTTGAAAAAGGACTATTGGTGTCTGTTGCGAGTAAGCCTGAAGAAAGAAGTGTTTATGAGATGTATTATGATTTTTCTGAGCCTTTGGCTAAGATTCCAAGCCATAGAGTTCTAGCTATTAATCGTGGAGAAAATGAAGGATTACTTAAGGCTAAGATAGATATTGAAAGTGATGAGATTATAAGCTTTTTAGAGAGCAATGTTATAACTAATGAAAGTATATTTAAAGAGGAAATAAAGAATAGTATTTTGGATTCATATAAAAGACTTATTTCTCCGTCTATTGAAAACGAAATTAGAAATGATTTAACGGAAAATGCTGATGAAAAGGCGATTCGTGTATTTGGGGTAAATATAAAGAATTTACTTCTTCAAGCTCCTCTAAAGAATATGACGGTTATGGGGTTTGATCCGGCTTATAGAACGGGTTGTAAAATTGCTGTTATTGATGAAACCGGAAAGTTATTAGCGACTACTACTGTTTATCCGACAATGCCTCAAAATGATGTAGATGGTGCGAAGAAAACTTTAAAAGAGCTTATAAAGAAACATAATGTAAATATGATTGCAATAGGCAATGGAACTGCTTCTCGTGAATCTGAACAATTTGTTGCGGATATGTTAAAGGAAATAAAAGAGGAAGTTTATTATACTATTGTAAGTGAAGCGGGAGCGTCTGTTTATTCAGCGTCTAAATTAGCGACAGAGGAATACCCGGATATAAATGTATCACTTCGTGGTGCGATTTCTATCGCAAGACGTCTTCAAGATCCTTTGGCGGAACTTGTAAAAATTGATCCTAAGAGCATTGGTGTTGGACAATATCAACATGATGTAAATCAAAAGAGATTAGACGAGGCGTTAACCGGTGTTGTAGAAGATGCTGTTAATAAGGTAGGAGTTAATTTGAATACCGCGACTCCGTCTTTACTTAAATATATTTCGGGAATAAGTAAAACTATTGCTGGAAATATTGTTAAATATAGAGAGGAGAAAGGAAAATTCAGTAGCCGTAAGGAGTTACTAAAAGTTAGTAAATTAGGGCCTGCTGCGTTTACTCAATGTTCCGGATTCTTAAGAATTCCCGGTGGTACAAATCCGCTCGATAATACTTCGGTTCATCCTGAATCGTATGATGTTGCTGAGAAAATTTTGAATAAAATGGGATATGATTTAAAAAGTTTTGCAAAAGTAGATAAAACTGAACTGGCTGTTGGATTAAGCAAACTTAATGTAAATGAAGTGGCTAAAGAACTTGAAGTTGGTGTTCCGACAGTTACGGATATAATAAAAGAACTTCAAAAACCCGGCAGAGATCCGAGAGAGGATATGCCAAAACCTATTTTAAGGAGCGATGTACTAAAGATTGACGATTTAAAAGAGGGAATGGTATTAAAGGGAACAGTTAGAAATGTTATTGATTTCGGAGCTTTTGTAGATATTGGAATTAAAAATGACGGGTTGGTTCACATTTCTGAAATGAGTGAAAACTATGTAAAAAATCCTATGGATGTTGTATCTGTCGGAGATATTGTTAATGTAAGAGTTATAAAAATTGATATGGAAAAGGGTAAAGTAGGGCTTAGCATGAAAAATTGCTAGCCTAAGAAGGAGAAAAAATGGTACTGTCTTCATTTTGGCTAAAAATTATAGCGATAATTTCGATGTTTTATGATCATGCTTTAAAAATTATTCCCGGAGCATCTAAACTTCCGTTTGAATTTTGGATACCGGGAAGAATTGCGTTTCCACTTTTTTGTTTTTTACTTACAGAAGGCATAATTCATACGAAAAATATAAAAAAATATGCCGTAAATATTGGCATATTAGCTGTAATTTCCGAATTTGTATATGATTTTGTATTCTATAATACGTTTTTGGAGTTTACCGGGCAAAATGTTCTTTTTGAATTATTGCTTGGATTACTGGTTGTATGGCTTTATAAGTTTTTAGAGGAAAAACAAAAACGTGAGTTTATAATTTTTCCTTTGCTTTTGGCGATTATGCTTTCCGTCGCGTTAAATTTAGATTACGGAATGGGCGGAATATTGTGTATTTTCTTATTTTATATAGGCAGTAAAAAAGATGGGAAGCAGAAATATTTTACATATTTTTTAGCAATACTTATGACATCGATAAACATTCAAAACGCGGTGGTTATGATGTTGCAACTATATAGTTTACTCGCATTAATTCCTATTGCTTTATATAATGGGGAAAAAGGATATAAGTTTAATAAGTACGTTTTTTATGCTTTTTATCCGTTACATCTTATTTTACTATATGTTATAAAGCTTATTATGCTACACTAAAATGTATGTTCAATAAGTATTTTTAATCCGATTAAAATTAAAATAGCACCACCGAAAATTTTGGCTTTCTCTTCTAAGAGATGGCCAAATTTTTTGCCTATATAATTTCCGATAAGGCAAACTACGAAGGTAATTAAGCAAATTGTTAAAGAAGCTATTAATATATTTGTTTTTAGAGCCGCAAAACTAATTCCTACAGCAAGAGCATCAACGCTTGTAGCAACACCTTGCAATAGCATAATTTTTGTAGAGTATTCTTTTTTAGGCAAATTATCTTTTTCTGTATTTTTTAGTTCACGCACGGCATCTAAAATCATATTAAAACCTATAAACCCTAGTAAGAAAAAAGCAATCCAGTGGTCGTATGAAGATATAAAATCAAAAAACATATTTCCGGCGAAAAATCCTATTGTCGGCATAATTCCTTGAAAAATCCCGAAAGTAAGTGAAGATAAAAACATATGGGACTTTTTAAAATTTTTATAAAAAAGCCCGTTAGAAATAGAAACAGCAAAAGCATCCATAGATAAGCCTAAGGCAATTAAAAATAAAGTAAATAATTCCATAAACATTAACTCCTTTTCATTGCTATTTTAAATGTATTGAGAGAATTTATCAAGTTAATTTTATTAAAAAATTTATAAGGTATTACTGAATAAGCAAAAATAAGATGGCAAGTAAAAAAAACAGCACTTGCAAGTGGTGTTTTTTTATGGTAAAATATTCTTTGTTCCGGAGGTAAGTAGAGATGGAGAATAATATAAATTTGAGTGTTTCTGAGGAAGTTATTTCAACAATAGTTGAAAAGACTGTTATGTCGGTACCGGGAGTTTTTGATATTCCCGGCGGAATTATTGACGGAATTACTAATATTCTAGGCAGTAAAAAAACTAGAGGAATAAAGGTGGAAATTGCTGATAAATCTATTACGTTAGATGTATACGTAATAGTAGAGTATGGGGTAAAAATTCCTGATATTGCTTGGGATATCCAAGATAAAGTGAAAAAAACTGTTGAAGAAATAGTCGGAATGACGGTTAACGCTGTTAATATTCATATCCAAGGTATTAATTTTAATAGTAAAAAAGGGTAATCAGTATTTTACGTTAAGTTTGGGGGAAATTTATTGTGAACAGAAAATTAGCGAGAGAAATGGCAGTTTGTTTTTTATTTCAAATTGAATTCCAAAGAGAAAATATTAAAGAACAAGTAGAGGATTTTTTAGAGTCTTACGGAGAAGTTAAATATGATAAGGACTATTTTCTTGAAGTAATTAATGGGGTAATGAATTCGCTTAAAGAAATTGATGAAGTAATTGAGACTAACGCGAAAGATGATTGGACGCTAGATAGAATTTCCAAAACTGATTTGCCTATTTTAAGGGTTGCTATCTTTGAAATTAAACATAGGGAAGATATACCGGTTGGAGTTAGTATAAATGAGGCGGTTGAACTTGCTAAAAAGTTCGGAAATGATCATTCTGCTAAATTTATTAACGGATTACTCGGTAAAGTAGTTGAAAATTAAGGAGTTGAGTACTATTAATACATATACGGTTACTCAGGTAAATAGATATATAAAGAAAATTTTAGATAATGATTTCATCCTTTCTAACATAATGGTAAAGGGTGAAATTTCTAATTTTAAAAATCATTCTTCAGGTCATATGTATTTTTCGTTAAAAGATGAAAATGCTGCGATGAAATGTGTAATGTTTAGAGGTCAAGCGCTTAGTTTGAAATTTAAGCTGGAAGATGGTATGAAGGTCGTTATTTCCGGTTATGTTTCTTCATATGAGAAGGATGGTCAATGCCAATTGTATTGCGATTTTATGGAGTTAGACGGCGTTGGAGATTTATATGCTAAGTATGAAAAATTAAAAGAAAAATTGGCTAAAGAGGGATTATTTGATGAAAATAAAAAAAAGAAGTTGCCTCTTTTGCCAAAATGTGTTGCGGTAATTACTTCGCCTACGGGAGCGGTTATTCGAGATATATTAAATGTTTCTCAAAGGAGATTTCCTAAGGCGAATATAAAGTTATTTCCGAGTTCTGTTCAAGGAGAAGGAGCGTACCGTGAATTAGTTCGCCAAGTTGAATTTATAAATGAAAATAATTTGGCGGATGTTATTATAATTGGACGTGGTGGAGGTTCTATTGAGGATTTGTGGAATTTTAACAGCGAAGAACTTGCTTACGCTATATATAATTCTAAAATTCCTGTTGTTTCTGCGGTTGGACATGAAACGGATTTTACGATATGTGATTTTGTGTCTGATTTAAGAGCTCCTACGCCGTCGGCGGCTGCTGAAGTTGTGTTCCCGATTCTTGATGAGCTTGTGTATAAATTAGAGACTTTTGAAAAAAGATTGCGTTTGGCTCTTACCGGAAATCTAGAGAGTAAGAGAAAGAGACTTATAAAACTAAAGGAGTCATATTATTTTAAACGTCCGGAGGAGCTTATTAATAAGCTTAAAATTCGTTCGGATATGGCGACTAAAGATTTGATTAAGGCTAATGAAAAAAATATTAATAAAGCTAAAAATGAATTTTCTAATATTGTTAGTAAATTAGATGCTTTAAGTCCGCTTAAGACTTTATCCAGGGGGTATTCTGTTGTATTAAAGGATAATATGTTTGTTAAGTCTGAGAAGAATATAGCGGTTGGAGAAGAATTTAGTGTTAAGTTAAATGATGGAGAAATTGTAGGTGTAAGGACTAAGTAAAGGAGTGGGGGAAATGGAAAAGAGTTTCGAAGAAGCTATTAATGAGCTTGAAAAAATAGTTTTAGAATTGGAGAATGGAGAATTATCTTTAGATGAAAGTATGAAAAAGTTTGAAGAAGGAATGAAAACGTCTAAGTATTGTACGGATATTTTAGATAAAGCTGAAAAGAGAATTGTTACGGTATTAGAAAAAAATTCTCAAGTTGTTGAAGAGGAACTTTCCTAGGAAATAAGAAAATGTAATTTGTTTTTTTAGGAGGGGGAAGAATATGTTAAAAGAGAGATTAATGGAATATACGGAATTAATTAATAGTGAATTGGATAGATTAATTAAAGTTGAAAATTCTTCGGAAAAAGGTCTGATGGAGTCTATGAAGTACAGTCTTATGGCTGGTGGAAAAAGATTAAGACCTGCGCTTGTTTTAGAGGGATATAGATTATTTAAGCCTGATTACGAAAAAGCTGTTCCGTTTGCTTGTGCTATGGAAATGGTACATACTTTTTCTTTAATTCATGACGATTTACCGGCGATAGATAATGATGATTTAAGACGAGGTAAGCCTACTAATCATAAGGTTTATGGTGAGAGTACTGCGATTTTGGCAGGAGATGGACTTCTTGATTACGCATATAAAGTTATAGCGAATGTTTTTGAGGAGCCTAAGAATATAGAGAATAAAGCGAAAGCTTTTAAAATTTTTGCGGATAATGTGTTTGATATGATAAAAGGTGAATATGTTGATATAGAAAATGAGGGAAAAGAAATTTCACTTGACGAACTTATGTATATGCACGATAATAAGACTGCTGCGTTAATTAGAGCGTCTCTTACGATGGGAGCTATTCTTGCGGGTGCGAATGATACTGAAATAGCTACATTGACTGAGTATGCGAATGTTATAGGACTTACGTTTCAAATTAGAGATGATATTTTAGGTGAAATCGGTGATGAAAAAGTACTCGGAAAGCCGATTGGTCACGACAAAATTAATGGAAAGCGTACTTTTGTTACTGTTTTAGGTTTGGAGGAAGCTAAAAAACAGTTGGAAGAGAAAACTAATAAAGCGATTAATATTCTTACGAAGTTTTCTAATTATAATACAGAATTTTTTAAAGAACTTGCGATATTTATTAAAGAAAGAAATAATTAAAAACATCTAAAAGGGGCATTATATATGAATATATGGGAATATAAATTTTTAATAATACCGATTATTGCGTGGGCGACTGTTCAAATTTTTAAATTTTTAGCTGATGCTATTATAAATAAGAGATTAAATTTTAAACGCCTTGTTGAAACCGGCGGAATGCCGAGTTCACATTCTGCGACAGTTACTTCTCTTATGATGGCTGTGGGAATGTCGGAAGGCTTTTCGTCGCCTATGTTTGCAGTAGCGTTTGTTTTTTCTGTTATTGTTATGTATGACGCTGCCGGTGTAAGACGTGCCGCCGGAAAGCAAGCTAGTATATTAAATCAACTTATTAATTCTAATCAGGTTCATGTTGATACGAACGAGAAACTAAAAGAATTATTGGGGCATACGCCTTTTCAAGTAATTGTTGGTGGAGTTTACGGGGCTATTGTCGGAGTTTTGGTTATGCTATAAGGAATGATTTATTTAAAAGAGAACAAAATGTGGAATATTTAATAAATAAATAGACAAACTACTCATAAGTGAGTAGTTTTTGTTTTTTAAGGAGGAAGGTAAAATGAAAATAAAGGAAATTATGAATACAAATTTAAAATGGGTAACTCCGAATACTGATTTGAAAAAGACTGCGGAAATAATGCAAAAATATGATGTAGGAGTTGTGCCTGTATGTAATGATAATCAAATACTTTTAGGATTAGTTACGGACAGAGATATTGTTGTGAGAAACATTGCCGAAGGAAAAGACCCTGAAACGACAATGGTAAAAGATATAATGACATCCGGAGTAAAGACAGGCAGACCGGATATGTCGCTTGATGAAGCTTGCGAGATAATGTCGGATTGGCAAGTAAGAAGACTTCCGATAGTCGAAAACGATAAATTGGTTGGCTTGGTATCGTTAGGAGATATTGCTTTAGATTGTGATTTTGATATAGAAGTATCTCAATGTTTATGTGATATTTGCGAAGATAGGGAAATAGATAGTTGGGAAGATTAAAAAATAAGGGGCTGTAAAAAACTCATAAAATTCATAACATGAGGGACCAAAAAGCAATTTTTGTTTCGCTTGGTACAGTACAATACGTTATTTAAATGATAAACGAGTTTTTTTACAGCTCCACATTTTTAAAATTTACTAATATATTTCAGCGTGTATTTCTATATCTTTTTTCGCACTTCTTTTTAATTTTTCTCCGGTTAAACCTATACAAGCAATTTTAACTTTCCCTATTTCTTCAGAAGGAATTTCGACTTGAGCAAATGGAACATCACCGGTCGGAACATAAACTTTTTTAAACATACTGTAAAGATAGTTTAAAATTATATTATGACTAGGACGTTTTAATTCCATTTTTACTAAAGATTGAGAAGGACGCATAAAAGAAGTACAATCGGCATATTGAGGCTTTACAATAAATTTTCCCGTTTTATCAATAAATCCCCATTTTCCATTTAAACAAACAGCAGATATTCCGTAAGAAAAAGGTTTTACATATTCAAAACGAGATTTTATAGCTATGTTCCCGTCAGTATCAATAAATCCCCATTTCTTTCTGAATTTTACCGGCGTAAGTCCTTCGCTAAATCCTTGAATTCTATTATAGAGAACAGGAGGATTTTTTCTGCGATTTTCTTTGTACCATTCTGTAAGCTTATTAAGATCACTTGTAACTTGCGAATTTCCGACACAATGAATTATACCTAATTCAAAATTACCATTATCGAGTCCAAACGCATCTAAGTACTTAGGAGATACAATTTCCACTAAATTTTTATTTATAAATCCCCACTTATTTTTAGCCTTTACCCAAGCAAAACCATCTCTAAAATCACAAATCTTTTGGTATTTATGAGGAACAACAAGTTTTTCGGTTTCTACGTCAAGTATACCGTAAAGTCCTTGTTTATATACAGCAAGATATTTTTTTGAATTTATATCGTGAAATTTTTTATAGTATTTCTTTATGTTTTTGAAGTCCTTATCTGCAAATTTAAGCATTGCAAACTGTTCAGGCGAAACAACTGACATAAATTAAACCACCTTTCATAAAATCATACCACTATGTAATTCTACACAAAAAAAATAGAATATACAAGTGATTTTTGTGATAAATTTTTATTTATCTAAGAAATTGAAAATTGTATGAAATTAACCAATTTAGGAAGGAATTTGTTAATTTGCGGAGAAAACAGTAAATGTCGATATTTCGTTTATTTATCACTTGTTTCGACAAAGGATAACTTTACTCCTAAAGCGAATTAAGGTTTTGGGAGGAGGAGAAATATGGTAAGTATAGATTTTTTGAGTGACAGTAAGACGATAGTTGTAAAAATAAATGAAGAAATAGATCATCATACTTGTGAAAAAATAAGGGACAAGCTGGATTTAGCGATTGAATTTAGAGGAGCTAAAAGACTTATTTTTGATTTTGACGGAGTTAATTTCATGGATAGTTCGGGATTAGGTCTTATTATGGGACGGTATAAAGCCATTACTAAAAAAGGTGGTAATGTTAGTGTAGTAAAATTAAAACCTACCGTGAGGAAGATTTTTCAAATGTCCGGCATATTTAAAATATTAGATGAATATGAAAATACTGAAATAGCGTTAAAAAAGATGAAAGTGAGGGTATAGTATGGGATACGATAATATGATGAAAATAGAATTTTTAAGTAAGTCTACGAATGAAGGTTTCGCCAGAGTTGCTGTTGCCTCATTTGTTTCGCAATTAGATCCGACTATAGAGGAATTGTCTGAAATAAAAACGGCGGTATCAGAAGCTGTTACGAATTCGATTGTTCATGCTTATGATGATGAGCTTGGGATAATAAGTGTGTCTGCGGAAATAAAAGATGATGTAGTAACTATTCAAATAAAAGATAAGGGCAAGGGCATTGCTGATATAGATAAAGCTAAGGAACCTCTTTATACTACTAAGCCTGATTTGGAACGTTCAGGTATGGGATTTACTATTATGGAGAGTTTTATGGATAAATTGATAGTAAAATCTGAACTTTCTAAAGGTACCAGTGTTACTATGAGCAAAAAAATAAATAGAAATATAACGAATTTTGTATATAAAGAAAAAGAGAGAGTTATGTAACGATAGCTTGATATAGAAATATTAATGAATGTGGAACTCGGTTCCGTTGTTTACTAAAGAGAAAGGGATAAATATGGAGTTTACAAATGAGGAATTAATTTTAAAGGCGCAAAATAATTCAAGAGAAGCGATGGATTTATTAGTTGAGAAAAATTCAGGGCTTGTTTGGAGCATAGTAAAAAGATTTTTAAACAGAGGATATGATAAAGAAGATTTATATCAAATAGGCTGTATAGGTCTTATAAAAGCTATACGAAAGTTTGATGTTTCTTTTAATACTCAGTTTTCAACGTATGCAGTTCCCCTTATTATGGGTGAGATAAGACGTTTTTTAAGAGATGACGGATTGGTAAAAGTGAGCCGTTCATTAAAAGAAACTGCCGGTAAAATAAGGCTTGCGATAGATTTCTTTTTCGCAAAGAATGGGGAAGATCCTACAATAACGGAGTTAGCGGAACGTCTTAAGATTTCAGAAGACGAAATTGTTATGGCACTTGAGACTATGCGTCCGACCGAATCATTAAATGCGCTTGTTAATGAGAATGATAAAAATCCGATTTATTTGATAGATAAACTGTGTGCTGATGCGTACCAAAGTGACAAAGATTTCGAAAAGATTGTATTAAAACAATTAGTATCAGAATTAAAACCGAAAGAGCAACAACTTATAACTATGAGATACTTTAAAGGTGCGACTCAAACAAAAGTAGCTGATATGCTTGGAATTTCCCAAGTGCAAGTTTCTAGAATGGAGAAAAAAATATTGGAAAATATGAGAACTAAAATGGCAGAATAAAAGAAACTGTTTATCATTAGAATAAAGCATTGTACTTTATTAAGAGAAACAAAAATTGCTTTTTTGTCCCTCTATGTAAAACATATTTTAAAGGTGCCCAGGATGTGAGCGTAAGCTCCGTTCCGTACTTTAACTTAGCACTACACTTTCCACAAAAAATATTTTTGTTGAGCGAAATAAAGTACAATGCTTTATGAATTTTGTAATTTTTTTATAGAATTTCTTTAGTTTTTTTATAGATTTCTTCGTGTATATCGTTGATTGTTCGTAAAACTTCATTTTCGGTACAACTAATTTCATCCCAATTATATTTATTGATTAAATAACAAGCGTTATCATACGCTTTATTCAAGTAGGTTTCATTTGATTCGTGAATATCTTTTTGTTTTTCGTGAGAGAACTTATTTTCACGATTTTTTATTAACGTTTGGCTAACTTTCGGCGGAATGTTTAGGAAAAAGACTTTATCAGGTTTAGGTATTCCGAATAATCCGTATTCAAAATCAGATAACCAAGAAAGAAATTTTTCTTTTTCATCTAAATCAGTTATTTTCCCGGATTGGTGAACCATATTGGCGGTTACATATCTATCTAAAATAAGTATTCCATCATTTTTATAAAATTCTTCATAATCTTGTTTATATGATGCGTATCTATCTACTGCATAAAAAGTAGAAGCAATATACGGACTTACCTCGTTTGCATCTTTTCCGAATTCTCCGGATAAATACATTTTTACCAAAGAAGAAGAAGGGCTTTCATATCTTGGATAAGCTATCTTTTTTACGTTATATCCTTCATTTACCAATCTATTATATAATTTCTCAGACTGAGTTTGTTTGCCTGAGCCGTCTAATCCTTCTATAACAATGATTTTTCCCATATTTTCATATCCTTTCAAAATATTTTTTCTTGTTTATATTTCATATGTATGATACAATATCGGTATGAATTTGTAAAGAAATTAATTGTAAGGAGGAGTTAAATTTGAAGGTAAACGGAGTTGGTTTGACATCTTCTACGATTACTCATACGACCGGTGGAAACGGGAAAATAAGGAAGTCTAACGGTAGTAGTTTTTCCGATAATCTTGGCGGATTTGAAAGAGATAATGAAAGAGAACAACTTGAAAAAAAGTTAAAAGATATTGCCGAAAAAGGCAAGTTTGTGAAAGAAAAAATGGAACTAAAAGATTTGATAGAGTATAAAGCTATGATAAAAGAGTTTTTGGAACATACAGTGAGATTTTCTTATAAGTATTCTAAGGAAAGTAAGTTTGGAAGAGATGGTTCGTATAAAATAATGGGAATTGTTAAAAAGGTAGATGAAGAACTTGAAAATTTAACTCAGGAGCTGATGAGTTCTGAAAAAGATAAATTGAAAATTGTTGATAAAATTAGCGGTTTACAAGGAATGTTAGTAGATTTATTGATGTGATAGATACTGGATTAAGGTGAGAAAAATGATAAGTGAATTGAAAAATGATATAGAAAATGAGAGTATTAACCACGCTTATTTTTTAGAATGTAATGATGAAAATAAAGCGCTTGAAGAAGCTAAAGAGTTTGCGTCTTTAATATTGGGAAAAGAGACTCAAAATAACCCGGATTGTACAGTTTTTATAACTGAAGAAAAATCTATAAAGGTTGAAAGTATAAGAGAATTGCAAAAGGATATCGCGATAAAGCCATTAATGAGTCATAGAAAGGTTTATATTATACCTTATGCCGAAAAATTAAATATTTCTGCTCAAAATTGTTTGTTAAAGACTTTAGAAGAACCGCCGGCTTATGCGGTTATTATTCTCATCTCGTCTTCGATATATAGTGTTATAAATACTATAAGGTCTCGTGTTAAGCGTATAAAAATAAAAAATGATGGTGGAATTCATATTGAACCTGAAATAAAGAATATAATAGACTCTATTCCTGAGAAAAGTGTAATTGATGTGCTAAAATTTTCAGAATTTTTTGAGAAAAACAAGGATAATATTATTGAAATTTTACACGAAATGTTAAAATATTGCGATGAGTTAATAGTTAACAATAAAAATGGGTTGCCAGTTGGAGGAAACAGTGATATAATTTCTGTTGCGAAATATGTTCCTATAATTGATTTGACGGAACATAGGCTAAATGGAAATTGTAATTTTTCAATGGCAATTGATGAGATGTTATTGGCTTTTAAAGATTGTTAGCAGAAAGGAATTTTTATGAATATTGTTGGTGTTAAGTTTAAGGAAAAAGGGAAAACGTATTATTTTAATCCGAATGGATTAAAAATTAATAAGGAAGATGCTGTAATTGTTGAAACTATAAGAGGTTTGGAGTTTGGATATGTAACTTTAATTGATAAGGAAATTTCAGAAGATAATTTACAAAATCCGTTAAAAAATGTTATTAGAGTTGCTACTCCTGAAGATTACAAGAAAAATGAAGAAAATAAGCGAAAAGAGAAAGAAGCTTTTGATATATGCGTAAAGAAGGCTCAAGATCATAAACTTAATATGAAGTTTATTGAGGCTGAGTATACTTTTGATAATAGCAAGGTTATATTTTATTTCTCTGCTGATGGAAGAATTGATTTTAGAGAGTTGGTAAAGGATTTGGCGGCGATTTTTAAAACCCGTATAGAACTTAGACAAATCGGTGTAAGAGATGAAGCTAAGATGATTGGCGGACTTGGACATTGCGGGAGAGAGTTTTGTTGTCATAAATTTTTAGGCGATTTTCAACCGGTTTCTATAAAGATGGCTAAAGACCAATCTTTATCCTTAAATCCTACTAAAATTTCAGGATTTTGCGGAAGGCTTATGTGTTGTTTAGCTTATGAACAATGCGGATATGAAGAAAAGATAAAAAGAGTGCCTAGAGCCGGTTCGCTTGTATCTACCTCTATGGGAGAAGGAGTAGTTGTTTCGTCGAACATATTAAAAGAAGAAGTTAAAGTAAAATTAAACGGAAAAAATGATGATGTTGACTTGGAAACCTTTAAGGCAAGTGAGGTTAAAGTTATAAAGGCGTGTCATGAAAAAAATGTAGCAGAAGATATGGAAGAGTTGAAGAAATTAGAAGATTAGTGGATTTTGGAGGGATAGTAAATGATTATCGAAAGAATAATCTATAATATTTTTGCGATTTTATTCTTTGTATATACGATAAGATCGTATATAACTAAGCGAAAGGAATCGTATTTAGCGGTTGCCGGTGGTGAAGTTGTAGCTATAACTTTTAATGTGCTGAATTTGTTTAATGGTGTTTATTATGGAAATTATTTATTTGAAATTATTTCGGTTGTTTTAGGAATATTAATACCGGGATTTATATTCTTTAATGATTATTTTGGAATGATAAGAAATAATATTATGGGATTATTGGGTCCCGGAGGAAATATTTTTGAAAAGGGAACTGTTAATGAATATTATAATAAAATTCCTATGTTAGATCCTAAAGATCCGGCTGATATTGTTAAATGGAATAAATTAAATGAAGATGACATTTTTGTACAGCTAAAAGATAGATTTGCTAAGGCTGAAAGTTTGGCGGAAAAAGGTGAATATAAAGAGGCTTTGGATATTTATAACGGTGCTGAGGCTTTATTTAATGAAAATCCTATTATATTATTTAATGCCGGAGTTATATATATGAAGAATGCTAATTATGAACAAGCAACTGTAAGATTCCTAAGAGCTGCTGAACTTTTAGAAAATCAAGAAATTGATGGCGATTCTAGTGCTTCTATTGCATTCGATCGTGCTAAGATTATTATTCAGGGAATTGAGAAGTTTGATGTTTATTATAATTTAGCGTTGGCTTTTGCTTGTTGGAATAAACCTGAGCTTGCTGTTGAGAATTTTAAGAAGGCGGGAGAAGCTAAGTCTAACTGGATTTTAGTTTATAAGCCGCTTGCGATTATTTTAGAAAATTTAAAAAGATATGAAGAAGCTGCTAAAATGTACGAAAAGTTATCTGAATATGAACCGGAAGATTTTGCTAGTTACGGAAAAATTGGTACTTTACTTGCTTTTAAGAAGGAATATGATAAGGCGATAGTTAATTATAGAAAAGCTATAAGATTAGATCCGAATAATGCGTCGTTATATTATAATATGGGAATACTTTTATACGAAACAGATAAAACTACTGAATCCATAAATACGTTTAGAAATGCGATTGAAATTACGCCGAACGATTATAGATTTCATTATAATTTGGCGCTTGCTTTAGAGAAAGCTGATGAGAAGGCGCTCGCGATTGATGAACTTAACAGAACTCTTGAATTAAAGCCGGATTATACTTCTGCCTCTAATATGCTTGCGATTTTATATTGTGGAAACGGAAATCAAAGTACTGCGGTAAGCGTTTGTGAAAATGCGATTAAATATGATCCGGATAATTATGAATTATATTTTAATGCCGGAATTGCTTATATGGAATTGAAAGATTATGAGAATGCAAAAAAATATTTTACTATTTCTACGTTGAAGAATTCTGAGCTTGCGGAAGCATATTTCGGATTAGGTCAAATTGCGGTTATAAAAGAAGAATATTCTGTTGCTGAAGAAAATTATATAAAAGCTATAAGAGTAAATCCTGAATACCCTAATCCTTATTATAATATTTCAAGAATATATGCATATAAGAAGGAATACGCTAAGGTTATGGAGAATTTAACACAGGCTGTAAAATTAAACCCTGCTTATAAACAAAGAATAAGAAACGATGGTGCGTTTGATTTTATGAAAAATATGAATGATTTTAAAGCTTTGATTACAGACTAAGAGAGAATGAAATACAAAAGAGAGGATTTGATAAAATGGATAACAAAGTTATTAATTTAACAAACGAAAATTATGGAAGTTTTATTAACTCGAGTAAGCCTGTAATTGTTGATTTTTGGGCTAATTGGTGTGGACCTTGTAGGATGGTTGGACCGGTTATTGAATCTTTGGCCGATGAATTTGAAGGAAAGATGCCTGTTTGCAAAGTAAACGTTGACGATATGCCGGATATGGCTAAGATGTTTAAAATTCATAGCATTCCCACCGTTATGATTTTGAAAAACGGTGAAGTTATAGATAAAGTTGTTGGACTTAGGACTAAAGAAGAATATCAAAGTATGGTAGAAAGAGTATTGTAGTTTTTAAGTAACAAAGAACGCATTAGTTTTAAGATTTATAAGACTAATGCGTTTTAAAATATTCAAAAGGAGACGAAATATGAATATAGTTATTGCTGCTGGTGGAACTGCCGGTCATATAAATCCGGGAATTTCTATTGCTAATATAATAAAAAAAAATTATCCCAATGCCAAAATTACGTTTATTGGTACTGAATATGGTCTAGAGGGAAAACTTGTGCCAAGAGCTGGATATGAAATTAGATTTATACATTCTAAAGGATTATCTAAAAATCCGATAAAACTTGCAAAATCGGTTTTATCTAATACTAGAGGGATTTGTGAAGCACATAAACTTTTAAAAGAGCTAAAACCTAAAATTGTTATAGGAATGGGAGGATATGTGTGTGCTCCGGTTTTGTTTGTAGCTAAAAAAATGTTAAAGATACCTGTTTTTATTCATGAAAGTAATTCTATTGCCGGAAAAACTAATAAGTTTATAGGTAAATTTGCTGATGGAATTGCGCTGGGATTTGAAGGTACGAAAAAAGATTTTAAAAGTAAATTTGTTTTTGTTACCGGTAATCCGATAAATCAAGAGTTTTTTGATGTAAAAAGAGTTGACGAAGGTAATTCTGTTTTAGTTTTTGGCGGAAGCCAGGGAGCAAGGGCTATAAATGAGACTATAATTGAGCTGGTTAATAATTATAAACTGGAATATAAGCTGATTTATGCGACAGGTGAAAAAAATTTTGAAGACGTAAAGAGTCGTATAAAAGATTTAAGTAAAATTGAATTACTTCCGTACATAAATAATATGCCGTATATGTATTCTAAGGTTTCTCTTGTAGTAGCTAGAGCCGGAGCTCTTACCATTAGCGAACTTGAAGCTGTTGGACTGCCCGGGATATTAGTTCCTCTTCCGACTGCGGCTGAAAATCATCAAGAATACAATGCACGAGAGTTTGAGAAAAACGGCAATGGCGTAGTTTTGCTTGAAAAGGATTTGACTGCGGATAAATTAAATTCATTGATATTAAAAATGCTGAAAAATAATAAGAAGCCAAGAGATGTAAAAAAAGAAAATGCTGATGAAAAGATTTTTAGAATTATTAAGCCATATTTAGAAAAATAGATATATATTTTATTAAATTAATCCGATATAATTAAGGAAAAATATTTAGTTTAGGGGTGGTATTGTGGAAGGAGAGTTTAGAATAAATTACAAAAAAATGATTAAATTTTTTGTTACGACGATTTTAGTATTGCTGGGAGTTATTTTAGGGTTAAAGCTTGCTGTATTCTTTTTACCGTTTGTAATTGCTTATGTAATTTCTAAGATAATTGAAAAACCGGTAAATTTACTCACGAAAAAATTTAAATTCCCTAGAGTAGTTTCGGTAATTATGTGTATTTTAGCTTTTATAGGAATAGTTGCGGCTATTTGTTATTGGTTTGTTGCGGCAGTTATAAGAGAAGTAATTTCTTTATCAGCGCAAACGAATTATATTTTCCCTACTTTATATACAGCGATTTCTACTCAAATCGGAAGATTTAATTTCTTTTATCAGAATTTGAATTTATCGCCTGAATTGGTGTCCGGTATTCAAAGTACGGTACTTAGTATTGTTAATACATTATTAACTTCATTGTCTGAGTTAATTAATTCGGCCGGAAATTTTGCTGTAAGTCTTGTTGTTAATTTACCGAACGCTTTAATTTATACAATTATTACCTTGCTTTCAACGTTTTTTATAAGTTCGGATACAAAATTTATTTCGGACTCGCTTGAAAAACATTTACCGTTAAAATGGCTTACTAAGGTTGAAGGAATTACCAATGATTTATTTCATGCATTAGGTGGATATTTAAAAGCTCAAGGGATTTTAATTACTGTTACTTTTTGCGAATTATTTATAGGACTTAGTATTTTTAGAATAGATTATGCTTTGATTTTAGCTATTGTTATTGCGATTATTGATGCTTTACCTATTTTAGGGACGGGTACTGTCCTTATTCCTTGGGGAATAGTTCTTCTTGTAATGGGAAATTATCCTTTAGCTTTTGGAATTTTAGGTATGTATTTATTTATAACGATTGTAAGACAATTGATTGAACCTAAAATTGTCGGGACTCAAATTGGAATTTATCCACTGCTTACATTGATTGCTATGTATACTGGTGTCCAACTAATCGGAGTGCTTGGATTAATTGTTGGCCCGATAGTACTTATTATCTTGAAAAATGTTTTCGGAGGAATTTACAATAATGGAATTTTGAAAGAAATTTTTGACGGTAAAAGGTAAAATATAAACGGAAGTCTTATTGGGGAGAA
>CAYYWT010000008.1:0-24192 GCA_964475435.1 uncultured Eubacteriales bacterium | reverse complement strand
GGTAATTTGGATAGAACCGTCTAAAACGAAGTCCGGTAAAGCGAAATTTAATTATATTTGTTACCTCGGCAAGATAGAATTAAAATTTCGCGAAACGACAAAAAAGACTAAAGCCATATGCAAACGCATAAAGCCTTAGCCTTCTATTATTCACTATTTTCTTCTATATCTGGATTACCCCCCCCTCCCATTTACATTATTTACCATTTCAAAAACATACAAATCGCTTGATTTAGCCATTTTGCGAACTTCAACTTTTGGTAAAAACATAGGGTAACCCTCCTTCCAATTTAAAACTACTCGAAACCTTTATCGTCAAAAATCAAACTTAACTTAACACTAGTCCATGAAAAACGAATTTTTTCATGGACGATAATTATAACATATTCGTTTAAAGGGCGAGTCGTACCATTTAAATTTTTCAACTCAGTATATCATACTCCCACAAACTCAAATGTCCTTTCGCCTCTATTGCTTCCTCAAAAGCTTCAGCATCAGTAATTTGCCAACCAAACTTTTCTTGGAAAGAACTTTCTGTATAAATATCTTTATTTTCCTTTAATAATTCCTCTTTAAACTCAGGAGAAACCTTCACACAATCTACCAAATTCACTTTTCCCAAGATTTTTCCGTATGGTAATTCCTTTGGAAGATATTTAGCAAGCCTCTTCAAAGCTTCTTTATCAACGTTTTTTCCGGCATGTATTAGCAATTCTCCTCTATACTTTGTTTGCCAACTCCTAAATTCAAATCTTTTATCTCCTTGCATTATTAAAGTTGCCCAAGGTTGTTTTATTGTTAACGCTTTCATATCCTTCGAATTACCTCCACAGATTTTTTTCGTTTATATCATTTATTTTTAGTTTTAAATTAATTTTTACGCATAAAATCTAGTTAATTTTAAAAATCGCCTTTGCCATACGGCAAAAGCGATTTTTTCTTCAATCTTATTCCATTGTAAATGGTAACAAAGCAATGTGTCTAGCTCTCTTTACAGCTATAGTCAAATCTCTTTGATGTTTAGCACAAAGACCTGTAACACGTCTAGGAAGTATCTTTCCTTTTTCAGAAACATATTTCTTTAATTTATCAACTTGTTTGTAGTCGATAACTAAGTTCTTGTCAGCACAATATGCGCAAACTTTTCTCTTAGGCTTTCTGATTCTTACATTATCATCATCAGACGCATTTCTATTATTTCTTTTATAATTACCTGCCATTTTCATTTCCCTCCATTCTTTCATCTTAGAAAGGCAAATTAGAATCCTCTTCTATCGCCATAAATCCTTCAGATGACGGAGCATTACTCGGTTGAGCTGATGGATTAAATCCTGTTTCAAAGTTACTAGCATTCGGATCTCTCTTACTATCAGCAAAATAAGCATCTTCAGCAATAACTTCAGTTACATATACCTTTTTACCATCTTTATCATCATAATTTCTAGTTTGAATATGCCCGCAAACAGCAACCTGTTGACCCTTTGTAAAATATTTGCTACAAAATTCTCCGGTTTTAGCCCATGCAACAATATTTATAAAGTCAGCATCAGGTTGTCCTTCTTGCTTAAATCTTCTATTAACCGCTAATGAAAAAGAACAAACCAATGTATTATTATTGGTAGTATATCTAACTTCAGGATCTCTTGTCAGTCTTCCCATTAAAATAACCTTGTTCATTCAACCTTCCTCCTCATCAAATATATAAACTAGTCTTCTTTTCTAATAGTAATAAACTTAAGTACGCTATCAGTAATCTTGTAAATTCTCTCAAGTTCATCAATAAATTCAGCCTTAGCTTCGAAATTTACTAAAACATAGTAACCTTGTGTAAACTTCTTAATAGGGTAAGCAAGTTTCTTCATTCCCCATTCATTAGTTTCTACAACCTTACCACCTTCAGATTCGATTAAAGCATTGAACTTTTCAACTAAACTCTTAATCCCCTCTTGTTCAACATTAGGATTAATAATATAAATAGATTCATATTTGTTTAGCATTCATTTCACCCCCTCTTGGACTTTAAGACCCTACCGTGATAGTAGAGTAAGGAAAACTGCTTAACTATAATATCACAGGTTTACAAAAAATGCAAGGTCTTAAAGATATTTTTTCTCCGTGTTATATAACATCATCTGTATTTTATTCCATTATTTTCAATTTGTCAATACAGTCTCCTATTAAGCCAACAAATTTTCCATCTTTTGAAAGTTTTTTGTCACATATGGCTATAATCGCATTTTCTACTGCCATTTTTTTATTTTCGAAATATATATAGCATTTATCGGTTTTTAATCCAATCAATACCTCTCTATCGCTACTTACAGTCGAAATAGGTATTATTCTTACTCGATTTTTAATATTTTCATTTATTCCCTCATTACCTTTTTTTATCTTCTCATAAGTTTCTTTTGAAACAATCTCCTTTATAGCATCTTTTTCAACAATAATAACCGGATAATTCGTAAAAGGTTCTTTTACGCTATGTCCAGAATCGTACAAAACATCAAATTCAATTTGTTTTTCACAAATTTCCAATTCCAATTTATAAATAAATTCATCCGATTTTTTTCTACATTTTATAAAAGCAACAATGTATTTTCCTAAAATATACGTAAAACAACTACCAATAGCAACTAAAATTACCGGAAATTCTTCAACATATAAAATCCCGCCTTCCCTCACAGTTACAACATTAAAAAAGTAAGCTAATCCAAAACTTACTCCCCCAATAAAAAATGTAATCGAATAAAAATACAGTAAAATCCTAATAAAAGTTTTTAGCCTTTTAGGGAAAAAACTAAAATACACAATTGCAATAGAAAGTAAAATTTTAACGACGATAAACGGTTCATTATAAAATAAAAAAACATAACTAAAAATTACATATAAAGCACCAATACTTGAACCTATCGAAAGTTTGTACCACCGAAAATCTATACCGCAAAATTTCGCTGTCATATACAAAATTATATAATTCATAATAAAATTTTCAACAAACATTTGATCAGCATATATAGTCAAAGAGAGTACACCCCCTTAATTAGAGTATACTCTCGTACAAACTTAAAATATGTCATATTTTGCTTTAATAAAAACTAAAATTCCATAGGAGGCTCATTAGTCGCTCCAAAATAAAATTTAATAGCTTGAACAATTCTCGATGATGCTTTCCCATCACCATAAGGATTAGCCGCTTTATTCATTTTTTCATACTCATCTTTATTATCTAAAAGCATCTTAGCTAATCTATAAACTTCTTCCTCATCAGTTCCCGCCATTTTTACAGTTCCGGCATTAACGGCCTCCGGACGCTCAGTTTCTTGACGTAAAACAAGTACAGGCTTACCAAGAGCAGGCGCTTCCTCTTGAAGTCCACCGGAATCTGTCATAACCAAATATGATCTATCCATCAAATTATGTAATTCTTGGACAGCCAAAGGTTCAATTAAATGAATATTATCTATATCGCCCAAAATCCTATTTGCCGGTTCTCTAACTAACGGATTTAAATGAACAGGATAAACGATTTCAACATCTTTATACTCAGTAGCAATACGTTTTATAGCTCTAAATATATTTTCCATAGGTTCGCCTAAATTCTCTCTCCTATGAGCAGTAAGTAAAATAACCTTTTTATTAAAGTCAATTTCACAAAGTTCAGGAGTTTCAAATTCATATTCATCACTTACGGTAGTCTTTAGAGCATCTATAACAGTATTTCCGGTAATATATATACCGTCCTCTCCAACACTTTCCTTAAGCAAATTATTTTTATTATTTTCAGTCGGACAAAAATGCAAATCAGCCATACTTCCAACCAATTTTCTATTCATTTCTTCCGGGAACGGCGAATACTTATCGTAAGTTCTAAGTCCCGCTTCAACGTGACCGATTTTAACTTTAGAATAAAAACCAGCTAAAGCTCCGGCAAATGTAGTAGTCGTATCTCCGTGTACTAAAATCATATCAGGCTTAGCCTTATCTATAACTTCAACAATACCTTGTAAAACAGACGACGTAATTTCAGGTAAAGTCTGTCTATTCTTCATAACATTTAAATCATAATCAGGCGTAATATCAAATATATTTAACACTTGATCAAGCATTTGTCTATGTTGAGCAGTAACACAAACAATATCTTCAATATCTTTATCTTGTTTTAATTCATTTACAAGTGGAGCCATCTTAATAGCCTCCGGTCTTGTTCCGAAAATCGTCATAACTTTAATCTTTTTCATTCTTACTTTCTCCTTCTTCCTCATTCATATCCGCCATATATCTACTACCGGCTATGATAAATATAACAATTGCAATTATAAGTAACGTAAATTTCCAAATTCCCGTTTCAATCAAAACTATTCCCGCAAGTCCTAAAAAAGCACTAATTATATACAGAATTATAACTGACTGCTTTTGGGAAAGTCCGGAATCAACAAGTCTATGATGTAAATGGCCACGATCCGCCTGCATAGGAGATTTCCCGTGAATTAATCTTCTAACAATAGCAAACGCGGTGTCAAATATAGGCAATCCCAAAACTATAAGAGGAACGACAATCGCAATAGCTGTATAGCTCTTTACCAACCCCATTATAGAAATAGTACCTAACGTAAAACCTAAAAACGCCGAACCGGTCTCACCCATAAAAATTTTAGCAGGATTAAAATTAAACGGTAAAAATCCCATAGTCGCCCCAGCTAAAGCCGTAGTTAAAACAATAGTTTGAGGTTGATTTAAATAAACAGCGATAAACAATAACGATATTGAAGAAATAGTCGCAACTCCGGCAGCTAGTCCATCTAATCCGTCTATAAAGTTTATAGCATTCGTAATTCCTACTATCCATACCATAGTTAAAGGAATAGACCAAATACCCAACTCAAAAATTCCATCCTCAACAAAAGGATTAGTCAAAAACGCAACTCTAACGCCAAATCCAACAACAATTCCCGCTGCAACAATTTGAAACGCAAGCTTTTGCCAAGCACTTATCGGCTTTATATCATCCCATATTCCTGCAATTTGAATAACAATTATTCCAAGCATTAATCCTAAAATCTGATTATTAAAAATAACAGGATCGTTAAATCCAACTATCACAACATATCCTATTAATCCCATTATAAAACCAATTAAAATAGCCAATCCTCCAAGACGCGGAATAGGTTTCTTATGAACACGCCTACTATCAGTTGGCACATCTATCGCATTTAATTTAATAGCCAAAGTTTTTATAAACGGCGTCATAAAGAAAGCCGTTATAAAAGCAATTGAAAAAATCATAATTATGCTAACATAGTCATTCATTTCTTTTCTCCTTTGTAAAACTAAAAATCAAGTAACTTATTTCTTTCCTCGTATTTTCCGCCTAAAAATTCAGTTTTTATCCAAATATCAAAAAATCTCTTTCCATCTTCAATATCTAAAAATCTTCCCGGGAAACAAATTACATTAGTATCGTTATGAAGTCGCGATAATTTCGCGAAATCTTCGCAAGTACAATTTACCGCTCTAACCCCTTTAACCTTATTAGCCGCAATACTAACACCAATTCCGCTACCACACACTAAAACTCCTCTATCAGCTTCACCCTTTGAAACAGCACGAGCAACAGGTAAAGCATAATCAGGAAAACCGTCATCTTTATCAAAAGAATAAGCACCAAAATCTTCAACTTCATATCCTAACGAAGATACATATTCTTTTAATTGTTCTTTAAACTCAAAACCGGCGTGGTCAGCGCCAATAGCTATCTTCATATTTTTTATACCCCCAAATCTAGTTTATTATATACTTTCATTTAGATTTAGTCAATGGGCATCGATAGCTCAAATTCAAACGATTTTAAAACATTTAAAGACCATATCTCTCTAAAAAGCTATGGCCTTTAAAAAATTCACACAAAATTATTAATTAATACATTCCCATTCCTGCACCCATTCCGGCTCCGTTATCTTGGCAATGGCAACCGTCTTTTTCAGGCTTATCTGCTACCGCAGCTTCCGTTGTAAGAACCATTGTAGCAACAGATGCAGCATTTTGAAGAGCAGATCTTGTAACCTTAGTAGGATCAACAATTCCGTTTTTCTTCATATCTACATATTCTTCTTTTAACGCATCAAATCCAACACCAACAGGACTAGCTTTTACCTTGTTCAAAATTACTGAACCTTCTAATCCGGCATTTTCAGCAATTTGTCTTACAGGTTCTTCAAGAGCCTTTAATACAATCGCAACACCTGTTTTTTCATCACCTGTTGTCTGAGAAAGTAATTTTTCTACCTTAGGAATAACATTTACGTATGCTGTTCCACCTCCGGCAACAATACCTTCTTCAACAGCAGCTTTTGTTGCGGATAAAGCATCCTCAATTCTAAGTTTCTTTTCTTTCATTTCAACTTCAGTAGCAGCTCCAACTTCTATTACAGCCACTCCTCCTGAAAGTTTAGCAAGTCTTTCTTGTAATTTTTCTTTATCGAATTCAGAAGTTGTTTCTTCAAGTTGAGCTCTAATTTGAGAAACTCTGCTCTTAATCTTGCCTGCATCTCCCATTCCGTCAATAATAATCGTATTATCTTTTTGAACCTTTACTTGACGAGCATGACCTAGTTGACCTAAAGTTGTTTCTTTAATATCGAAACCAAGTTCTTCACTTATTAATTGGCCACCGGTTAAAATAGCAATATCTTCTAACATCGCTTTTCTTCTATCGCCAAATCCCGGAGCTTTAACAGCAACACATTGGAAAGTTCCACGAAGTTTATTTACAACTAACGTAGATAAAGCTTCTCCCTCAACATCTTCAGCAATTATAACAAGTTTCTTACCTTGTTGAACAATTTGCTCAAGTAAAGGTAAAACATCTTGAATATTGCTTATCTTTCTGTCAGTAATCAAAATATATGGGTCTTCCATAACTGCTTCCATTTTTTCAGTATCAGTTACCATATATGCTGAAATGTAACCTCTGTCAAATTGCATACCTTCAACAACATTTAAGTTTGTTCCCATTGTCTTAGACTCTTCAATAGTTATAACTCCGTCATTAGAAACTTTCTCCATTGCATCAGCAATCAACTCTCCAACAGTTTCATCATTAGCAGAAATAGACGCAACACGCGCAATATCTTCTTTTCCTGTAATATTTGTACTTATTTCCTTAATACCTTCAACAGCTGTATCAATAGCCTTTTGAACCCCACGGCGTAAAATCATAGGGTTTGCTCCGGCAGTCACATTCTTTAATCCTTCACGAACTAAAGCTTGTGCAAGCAATGTAGCAGTAGTCGTTCCGTCTCCGGCAACATCATTAGTCTTTGTAGCAACTTCTTTTACAAGTTGTGCACCCATATTTTCAAATGGATCTTCAAGTTCTATTTCTTTCGCAATTGTAACACCGTCATTCGTAATTAATGGAGCTCCGAACTTTTTATCCAAAACAACATTTCTTCCTTTAGGTCCAAGTGTTACCTTTACAGTATTAGCAAGTTTATTTATACCTGCTTCCATTCCATGTCTAGCATCTATTCCATAATTAATTTCTTTTGCCATAATAAATTCCTCCTCAAATATTTTAGTCTTCAACTATACCAAGAACATCAGATTGTCTTAATACTATGTATTCTTCTCCGTCTAACTTTATCTCTGTTCCGGCATATTTTCTGGCAATAACTTTTTCGCCTACTTTTAATTCCATTTTTACTTCTTTACCGTCAACCATTCCACCAGGCCCAACAGCAATAACCTCAGCCATTTGTGGTTTTTCTTTAGCTGTTCCGGCTAAAATAATCCCACTTTTCGTAGTTTCTTCAGCTTCAGCCATTTTTAAAACCACCATTTCTCCTAACGGTCTTATCTTCATATATATCTATCCCCTTTCAAAATATTTTCTGTTTTTAGCACTCTACTTCTTCGACTGCTAATTGTTATTTAATCACTAAACAATTTATTCTTCAATTGCATAAATTATTCAAAATTCAGTGTTAACTCGTTTTTTACTGTTTTTTCTTAATTTTGCTTTAAAAAGCTAGAAATTAGAACGTTTTTCTATCTTTTAAAAGTACTGTTCTATTTTTTATTTTCCTGAATATATTTATTGTACAAGGAGTGATTTACAAATGAAAAAAATTATTGTTTTGCTTATAACAATACTTCCGGTTTTATGTACAAGCTCAGCAAATAATCTTGACTTTATAGAAAGTACAGATATACATTTAATAATAAATTCCGAAAAAAACATACTTACGTCGCCAACTATAATTTCAAATTCACACATTCTATTTCCGCTACGTGAATTATGTGAAAAACTTTCTCTACCTTTAGAAAACTTATACTGGGACAAAAACGAACAAACAGTGAAAATCTTTTTTAAAGATAAACAGTTAGAATTTAAAATCAATTCAAATATCGCTAAAATAAATGATACGGAAGTACTTCTTCCATGTACTCCACTGCTATATAAAAACCAGACTTATGTACCGCTTAGAATGTTTAGCGAATTTTTAGATTATTTTACAATATGGGACGAAAATTCAAAAACCGTATTCATAAAATCGGCAAATGATTATTTAGAAACAAATACTTTCTTTTTAGCCTTAAATGATATTGTATCAAATGTATACGATGTACAAATAGATATTATAAACGAAATAAATAACACATCATTCGGCAATTCTATTTATATAGATACAAGAAAAAATCAAATATTTGAAAAAAATATGCTAAATACCGAATGGCATAATTCTTCAATAAAGCTAACAAAAAAATCGTCTTTAGAAGAAATAAATTATTTATCTGTATTAGCTTGCGGAATGAAGAAAAACACCAAACTTTCAAGTGAAAATTACTATGTATATGAAGGCTACTTCCCGGCAAAATCAGGTGAATTATCATATGGCCGTCTATACATAAACACAATTAGCTTGTGTATAGAAAAAATGATTTGCGAAACGCAAACCACTTTAGGACTTTTAAAACAAAATGTAATTTTTCGATACGGTGAATTGTTAGTTTAGCCAATTTTTTGTTAATGTTCAGACTAATTGTTTTACGAAAGATAATATCTTTCGCAAAATACTAAATTTGAGTAGTAACAATTTTTAAATGAACTCAACAAAAACTTGATTAGCTAAATCTAACCCCCTATCCGTAAGTCTAATTACATCTTCTGTTGTCTCTAAAAGTCCATATTTAACTAATTTTTCTACAGACTTCTCCCATTTTTCAGATACAATATAGTCTCTACTAATTCCTTTTAACATTCTAAGTCCTAAAATTATTTTTTCGGAATTAATAACATCTTGGCTTAATACCTCAGTTTCCTCTATATTTTTTTCAAAGCTCTCCATATATTTATCTAAATTATCTGTATTCTTAAATCTAACTTCATTAAAACAAGATGATGCTCCAAGACCAAAGCCTAAATAATCTTGCCTTATCCAATAAGCAGTATTATGACGAGATGCAAAACCTTTTTTGCAGAAATTGGATATTTCGTAATGTTCATATCCAGCCAATTTTAATTTATCTTTTATCAAATAATACATATTTCGTTCATCATCATCACTTGGCAAAGCTAATTTGCCTTCTTTTTGCATTTTCCCGAAAAGCGTATTTTCTTCAATTTTTAAAGAATATGTAGAAATGTGTTCAGGATTAAGTCTAATAAATTCATTCAATGTATTATCTACATCTTCTACAGTTTGGTTCGGAAGTCCGAACATTAAGTCTAAGCTAATGTTATTAAATCCTACTTCTCTCGCCATAGAAAAACCATCAATAGCCTCAGCTGATGTATGAATTCTTCCTATTTCTTTTAACAATTTATCCGAACAGGACTGAACTCCAAAGCTAATCCTGTTAAAACCGATTTTGTGATATTTACCTAACTTTTCTATGTCAACAGTTCCGGGATTGGCTTCAATAGTAGTTTCAGCTATACTATCTAAATTATAATTATTTTTTATGCTGTCAAATATTTCCTCAATAAAATTAGCCTCAATAAAAGAAGGTGTACCTCCGCCAAAGTACACCGATGTAACAATAAAGTCTTTTGCTTTTTCACTATACCATTCTATTTCTCGTAACAGTGAATCAACATACATTCTTACTTTATCCTCATATCCCGAAAATGAAGTAAAATCACAATATTTACACTTTTGCTTACAAAAAGGTATATGAACATAAATCGCAAGTTTTTTCATTATAAACTCAACTTCCATTCTCCGTCTTGATAAACAAAGTTCAAAGTTTCTTCAAGCTCAGTTATTTTAATTTCTTTATTTTTTGTACCTTTAGTAAAACTTTCCGTTACCTCTTTTAATAATCCTTCTATACTACTTTCATCAAATTCAGAAAACATCTTATTAAAACAAGTATCAAGTAACTCTTTTATGTCATATCCTTTAAGCTTAATCTTCGCATATCCTTGATTAAAGCCATCAAATCCTGTTTCACTAACTTCATATTCAAACTTTTTGAAATATTGTTTTACAATTGCTCTTAATGACTCCATATTTTCATCTGAAATTGTAAAATATTTATTTTCTAAAACATTAGCTGTATCATAAATTAACGTCTTTACCGTATCAAAATCACCTGCTTTTAAGCTGTCTGTCATTTTTTCAATTGCTAAAGTTAATTCGGCATCTTGATTACGATTTTGTACCCTTTTTTCTTCTGATTTAAGTAAATTCCTAAATATAGCAGACGCTTCAGCCCTTGTTATATGTCTTGTTGGGCGAATATACGTAAGTCCGTTAATCACTTCCCCGCTTATAACTCCGTTTTTATACGCTAAAACAGTTTCTTTAGGGAATAAAATCTCATCATAATCAGCAAAAAGACTCTTTTCTTCCCCTAAAGAATACCCATTTTCATCATATCCGTAAATCTTAGAAACTGCATATACAAAAGCCTCTCTAGTCATTTCTAAATCTCCGGTTATTCCGTCCATATACGAATATCCGTCAAACCCCATTGCCTCTCCGATAGAATCATAATAAGGATTAATATACTTACGAACAGCTTCTATCGAACTTTTCGCCCAATGAGTAGTAGGAACTTCTGAAAAATAATTCGATTCACTATCTTTAGGCAACTCAAATATTTTTGTGAAAATAGTCGCAAATTCAGCTAAATTTATATTATTGTTAGGTCTAAATGTTCCGTCTACATACCCACTTAAAATTCCGTCACTTTGCATTTTTTCAATCGCCTCATACCCCCAATGAGTACTCGGGACATCAGAAAATTCAGCAAAACTCGTATTAGTAATTATCGCTCCGATAATAGCAGTTCCAATAATAATTTTTTTCATATGTATTCCCCCAAATCACTTTACCCAAACTGTGAGTAAAATTTCTAAGCCTACTCTTAAATCAAGTTCTCCTTTTTTACTCTTTACATCTAACTCCACTAACTTTTTAAGTATGTTTCTAAGCTCCGCTTTTTCATAATTTTTAACTTGCCCCAATAGCTTTCTATATACATATGGATTAATACCAAGTGCCTCCGCACTCGCTCTCCCCTCGTCCGTTGCAACTCTCAATAAAAATAAATTTCTAAAGTGTTTATACAACATAATAAGTATAAATTGTTCGGCTTCTTTTTTGAGTATCAATTCATTTACTAAAATAAGCGATTTCTTTTTATCTTTATTTCCAATTGCATCCGTTAAATCGAATATAATTCCTTGCATACTTTTTATACACACATCATCAATAAGCTTTTTTGTTATTTTTTCGCCTTCTTTATTTAATACCGCAAGTTTTTTTATTTCACTGTGCAAATAACTCATAGACGGGCCGGAACATTCAGCTAAATATTTAGCATCTTCTATATCTATTTCAGCACCGCATTTCTTCATTCCACTACAAATCCAATTAGCTAAATCCACAGTTCCGCGAAACTTTTCTTCTTCAAATTTTCCAACTTTAGAAAGCTTTTTATAAGGAGTAAGCCTCTTATCTACGCTTTCTTCATTAAAAACAACAACCGCATAATCCGGTAAATTCAATAAATATTCAACCACTTTTTCTGAAACTGACGAACTTACTTTCTTTCCGGAAGTAAACAAGCCGGAATTTTTCACTAATATAACCTTCTTCTCATCACAAAACGGCATTTGTTCACAATTATCCGGCAACTTAGAAATAGTTTCATCATCTAATTTTACAAAGTTCATAGAAGGGTTTGTTAAATTACAAGAATTTATAATTTTATTCGCATTATACTCTCTTAAAAAATCTTCTTCACCGTAAAAAACATATAATTCCATATTTTCTCCTCTTACTGATTTTTATACGATCTCATATATATGTAATCGCTTCCAACCAATTCTCCTCTAAAATCACTCAACCAATCATTTCCATAAGACTCAATAGTTACATCTCCGATACTTGTTGCACGATTTTTAAAAACAACTCTCTCTAGTTTTGTACATCTGTTAAACGCTCCATAACCGATTTGTTTTATACTCTCAGGCATATTTATTCTTCTTAATTTCTCGCATCCTTCAAACACATTAGCACCAATTTTTTCAATACCATATTCAATATCTACACTCGATAAATTATTACAACCAAAAAACGCTGCATCTCCGACAGTTCTTAATTTAGCCGGGAAATTTATTTTTTCTAAACTTGTACATCCGCTAAACGAATTTTTCCCAACCTCAACTACATTGTCTGGAATAGAAATTTCTTTTAACCCTGTACAACCATTAAATACATAATCATTTATCTTCGACATTTTGCTTGGCAAATTAAGATTAGTCAAACTTACACATCCGCTAAAAGCATACTGACCGATATTATTCGCTTTACTTGGCATTCTTATTTTAGATAAAGTCGTACATTCATAAAAAGCGTATCCCCCTATTTCAGTTACCGTATTTGGCAAAGTAACCTTTTCAAGCCTTTCACATGTGCTAAAAGCATAATCACCGATTTTAGTAACCCCGTCAGGCACCTCAATATTTTTTAGACTCTTACATTCACTAAACGCATAATCCGGAATATCAGTTATTCCAATAGGAATTGTAATCGCCGTTATATCATTACAACATTCAAAACAGTAGCTTTCAATATTTTTTACTGTATCAGCAATTATAAAATCTCCTGTATATTTTTGAGGAACTCTTATAAGTAAATTTTTATTTTTATTATACAAACAGCCATCAACTGAAGAATATGTATTGTTGTTTTCATCTACATCAATATCTTTTAGACTGGTACAACCGCTAAAAGCCAATTTCCCTATGCTATCTACCGTACTTGGAATGTAAATATTCATTAAAGAAGAGCAATTTTTAAACGCTTGTACTCCAATAGTCTTAAGTCCGTCAAAAAATATAATACTCGTAAGATTATTGCAGTCCTCAAAAGCGTAATCACCAATTTTTTTAACATCTGATGCCACCGTAACTCCGGTTAAGCTCGTACATTTTCTAAACGCTTCTTGACCGATTTCAGTTACACCTTTAGGAATAGTAATGTTTTTTAATTTTATACAATTCATAAAAGCATAATCGCCAATCTTTTTAACTGTATCAGCAATTTCAATCTCCACCGCATCTGTTGCATCATAGAAACCTCTGTTTCCTATACTTTCAACTCCGCTTGACACAACAATCTTTTTTACATTTCTTAAGTCTCTTTTTAATGTTTGCTCATTTCCTTTAGTAAAATAAATTTCTCCGTTTATTAGGTTAAAATTATACATTTCACCTTTTCCGCTTACAACATATGTTCCATCTTCATATTCAGTGCCGGAAATTTCTTTTCCAAGCTCGTCCTTAGCGATAACTTTCTTATCAGTAATCTCAACATTTCCATCTTCTCCGTTACCAGGTTCATTAGAGTTACCACTAGACTCAACAGGACTCGGAGAATTCTCAACAATATCATCTACACTAGGAGACCGACTAGTTTCATTCTCGCCTATTTTATTATTTGTATCTAAATACGGATCTTCGCTATTTATAACAAAAACACATACCACGCCTAACGCTATAACTATACATACAGTTAAAATAATGCCAAACTTTTTCATTAATCTTCAGCTCCTCCAACTTAAATATCGTAACAAATAATAAAATCTTTACGTTTTCCTTATTTTAATTTTTTGTATCTCTCAGCCTCAGAATAAATGCAACCGCAATATTTTTGCATATATAATCCCATATCTCGTGCTATTTGTTGACCTTCTCTAAATCCGGGACGAAAATCAATATACAAAAAATTTATATCATATTTTTCAGACATCTCAATACAAACTTCTTTTAACATATCATGTTTTTGGTAAGGGCTTACGAAAAGAGTCGTTGTAAAAGCATCAAACCCTTTCTCTTTCGCAGTCTTAGCAACAAGTTCCATACGGCTTTCATAACAATACCTACATCTTTCCAGCTCTTTACCATAGACTCCACGTGTAAATTTTATAATATCATACTCATCTATTTCTATCGTTGGAATATTCTCAATTTCCATAAGTTTCTTATAACTTTCATACCTGTTTTTATATTCAGTATAAGGATGAATATTAGTATTAAACCAAAATGAAGTTATATCAATTCCTTTTCCCTTTAAAACCTTTAGCGGATATGTCGAACACGGTCCGCAACAACTATGTAACAATAATTTCATATTTTCACCTATTTCACTTTAGAATTAAGATACGCATTAATAAAGCCGTCAATATCTCCGTCCATAACAGCTTGGACATTTCCTACTTCGTAATCCGTTCTATGATCTTTAACCATACTATAAGGATGAAAAACATATGAGCGAATTTGACTTCCCCATGCAATTTCTTTCATATCTCCCTTTATAGCCTCTATTTTATCTAAATGTTCACGTTCTTTAATAGCAAATAACTTAGACTTTAGCATCTTCATAGCAGTATCCCTGTTTTGAATTTGAGAACGCTCAGTTTGGCAAGATACAACCACACCGGTCGGAATATGTGTAATTCTAACCGCAGACTCAGTCTTATTAATATGTTGTCCCCCTGCTCCACTAGCCCGATATGTATCTACTCTCAAATCAGCAGGATTAATGTCAATATTTATATCATCAGAAATCTCCGGCATAACATCTAGCGATGCAAAAGACGTATGACGCCTAGAATTAGAGTCAAACGGAGATATTCTAACCAATCTATGAACGCCCTTTTCACATGCTAAATATCCGTAAGCATTTTCTCCCTCTATCATAAAAGTAACACTCTTAATTCCGGCATCATCTCCCGGAAGGCAATCAAGTTCTCGCGCCCTATAACCATTTCTTTCAGCCCATCTTAAATACATCCTGTAAAGCATTTCAACCCAATCTTGAGCCTCAGTTCCACCGGCACCCGAATGAAGAGTTAAAATCGCATTGTTTTTATCATACGTACCGCTAAGTAACGCTTCAAGTCTCATCTTTTCAGCAATTTTATTAAGTCTAAAAATTCCTTTACCTATTTCCTCTACCAAACTCGCATCATCTTCTTCTATCGCAAGTTCATTTAATGTTTCTAAATCATCTTCATCAGAAATCAATTTGTTATACCTTTCAACAGAAGATTTTAAATTTTTACTTTTTTGAAGAACCTTTTGAGAAATTTCTAAGTCATCCCAAAACCCTTCCTTAGAAATTTCTTTTTCAAGCTCTGCTATCACATTTTTTTTACTTTCGATGTCAAAGAGAAACACCCAATTCACCGATAGTTTTTTTTAGTTCTTCTAACTGAATTTTATATTCTTCAAACTCTATCATTCTCTCACTCTCCTAATTCCACATCACTCTAATATTTTATTGTTAGCTTTTCTACAAACTCTTTAATAAAATTCTTACTTCTGTACCTTGATTTTGTTCGCTTTCAATCGAAATACTTCCACCATTACTCTCAACCATATTCTTAGCAATAGCAAGTCCCAATCCGGTTCCGCCCATATCCCTGCTTCTAGCCTTATCCACTCTATAAAATCTTTCAAAAACTCTTGGTAAATCTTCCTTTGGTATACCTATTCCATTATCCTTAACTATAATTTCAACACCGTCTGTAATCTTTTCAACCTTAATTCCAATCTTACCATTTTCAGGCGTATATTTAATAGAATTAGATAAAATATTTAAAATAACTTGCTCAATATCAGTTTCGTTAGCAAAGGCTTTTATATTTTCCTGTTCATTGTTAAACAAAACAAGCTCCTGTTTTTTCTTATCAGCCTCAATATAAACTTTATCTACACACTGCTTAGCAACTCTTACAACATCAAAATTAGTCCTGTTTTCACTATCATTTTTAAGATCCATTTTAGAAAGTTTCAACAAATCACTCACAAGTCTAGACATTCTTTCAGCTTCTTCATTTATAACTCCCAAAAACTTCCTTGTAGTTTCCTTATCTATATCATCACAACTATCTAGTAGCGTTTCGGAATACCCTCTAATAGAAGTAATCGGCGTTTTTAACTCGTGAGAAACATTTGCAACAAATTCTTTTCTCATAATCTCAAGTTTCTCTTGCTCAGTTACATCTTGAATAACAACAATAACACCATAATTGTTATTCTCTTCCGTATTTATAACCTTTGCTATCAACAGATTTAAATACTTCCCACTAAGTTCGATTTTTTGACCGGAAAAAGTACCGTTTTCAGCCTTCATAACATTTTCAAAAGAAATATCCAAGCCAAATTCCTTAAATATATCTTCAAAATTTAATATCCCATCAGAAATATTTAACATTTTTTTAGCTGACGGATTAGCATGAATAAGAACTCCGGCAGCATCAAAAGCAATAACTCCGTCACTCATATTTTGGAGCAATGTTTCAAGTTTACCTTTTTCTTGAGAAATCTCACTAAGTGTATTCTTTAACCTGTTTCCCATATAGTTAAACTTATTCGCAAGTAATGAAATTTCATCTCCCGACTCAGGTTCTTTAATCTTAGTAAAATCTCCATTAGCCATCTTTTCAGCACTCTTAGTAAGTTTATGAATAGGTATAGTAATAGTTCGCGAAATAATATAACTTACTAAAACCGAAACAACAAGTGCAACTAAAACTACATAAACAATACTCTTCTTTAATTCGTCTATTATCTCATTAATAGTATCTTTTCCCTGTTTTAAATAACATATATATTTAACCTCGCCTTGAATTATAACCGGCTTGGCATAATCAAAATATTCGTCTTCTTCATTAACATTATTTCCGATATTCCCACTCATAGCAATTATGATATTGTCTGTTATTTCAATATCACTCATATTTCTATTAGCCGGTAAAATCACTTCTCCGATAGGAGACAATAAATACCCTTTTTTAGTCGTATCATCAATTTGAAAATAAGTTTTAAAAGCCTTAAAAAGCTCGGAAGAATATTCAGTATCAGCTAAAACAATATCATCAGCAATAATTTGTGCATTCTCCAAATCTTGCTCAAACTTTTTCATATCAGATATAAAACTGTTTGAATATGTACTGTCTATTGTGGAAATCAAAAAAGTTCCCACCATTATCATAAGACATATAACTAGCAAAAACAAAATTGCCATAAGCCTCCACTGAAGCGTTCTGAAAAATTTCAAGAAACTACACCTCCGAATTATTTACTTTTTAAAGTAATATCCAACTCCACGTTTTGTTAATATGTATTGCGGTTCAGCCGCATTATTTTCAATTTTTTCTCTAAGTCGTCTTATAGTCACATCAACGGTCCTCATATCTCCGTAATACTCATATCCCCAAACTTTTTCAAGTAAAGCCTCTCTCGAAAAAACTTGACCTGAATAACTGGCTAAAAACTTTAATAATTCAAATTCTCTTAATGTAAGTTCAATAACATTTCCATTTTTCTTAACTTCATACCTAGACATATTAATAGCCAACTCACCAAATTGGAAATCATCCGCAGTGTCACCGGAATTTTCAATTTGAGATTCAATATCAGTACGACGCAAATTCGCTTTAACTCTGGCAATAAGCTCTCTTATTCCAAAAGGTTTAGTCATATAGTCATCTGCTCCAAGCTCAAGGCCTAAAACCTTATCAACTTCTTCTTCCTTCGCCGTAATCATAATAATCGGCGTGGAAATTTTTTCTCTAAGCTTTCTACAAACCGTAAATCCGTCCATTTTAGGAAGCATTACATCAAGCAATATTAAATCAGGTTTTTCAGCTAAAGCCATATTAAAACCAGTCTCTCCATCGTTAGCTTCTATAACATCGTGTCCTTCTTTTTTCAGATTAAAACTAATCAAATCAACAATAGGTTTTTCATCATCTACAACAAGTATCTTCTTTCCCATATAGACACCTTACCTTTCTATTTATTCCATCATACATTGAATAGCTTTCATAATACCGAATTTACCGGATTCAAAAGTAAGTCCGCCTTGCATATATATAATATATGGCTCTCTTATTGGCGCATCAGCACTAAGTTCTATTGAAGATCCTTGATTAAAAGCACCGGCAGCCATTATAACCTCGTCCGCATATCCGGGCATAGCCGACGGATAAGGTATAGCATGTGAATCAATAGGCGACGCACTTTGAAGTCCTTGGCAAAACTTAATTAATTTTTCCCTGTCTCCCAATTTTACAGACTGAATTATATCGTGTCTAACTTCAATAGAACCTGGTTCAGCCTCATATCCCAATTCCTCCATAACCGCAGCACAAAATACAGCAGTCTTTATAGCTTGAGAAACAATATGCGGAGCCATGAACAAACCTTGTAAAAATTGTTTATTTATTCCTAAAGTAGCACCAGCTTCTTTACCAATTCCCGGGCTGGTAAGTCTATAAGCAACCTGTTCAACATATTTAGCCTTTCCGGCGACATATCCTCCAACAGGCGCAATTCCGCCACCCAAGTTTTTAATTAAAGAACCGGCAATTAAATCAGCCTCGTACGGTTCAACTTCGTCCACCAGTTCACCATAGCAATTATCTACAAAACATACGACATCCGGGAATTCAGCGTGAATTTCCTTTATAACAGAATTTATATATTCAGCCGAAAAAGTCTTTCTCCAACCATATCCTTTAGAACGTTGTATTTCTATCATTTTTACAGGATTATTTCTTAAATATTCCATTACCTTTTTTAAGTCTATATCATAATTTTCATCAAGCTCAATTTTATCAAATTTAACTCCAAAATCTTTTAACGAACCCATTTTTTCTCCGGATATAACATCATGTAATGTATCATATGGAGCACCGGATATAGCCAGTAACGTATCCCCAGGTCTTAAGATTCCAAAAAGAGCCGTAGATATAGTATGAGTACCGGATATAAATTGAGATCTCACAATCGCATCTTCCGTTCCGAAAACTTCAGCATAAACACATTCTATCGCATCTCTTCCCAAATCATTATATCCATACCCCGAAGTCCCCATAAAATGAGCCTCAGATATTTTATTATTATTAAACGCATTTAAAACTTTCATCTGATTATATTCAGCCACTTTTTCTATATGTTCAAATTGAGGTTTTATCTTTTTCATAGCTAAATCTGAAAGTTCAACCACTTTTTCGTTAATTCCGTATTTATTATACATTTTTCTCTCCCCTTTTCCCACATAATTTTACTACTAGGAGAAAAATCTGTCAAATCTCTATTCTTGCGTTTTTTACTCGTACTTATGTCAATTCCAGTATTGAAATTTAACATCTCTTATAGTACAATATTAGCAAAAACTAAAGAATGGAGGTAATTTTATGATACCTAACAAATTAAAAACAGGTGATGAAGTTCGAGTTATTGCTCCATCACGCAGTATGAAAATTATCAATAACGAAACACGCGAAATTGCGAATAAAAGGCTAAACGAATTAGGACTAAAAGTAACTTTCGGAAAAAACACAGAACTATGTGATGAATTCACTTCTTCTTCAATCGAAGCACGTATCGAAGATATACACGAAGCATTTAATGACAAAAACGTAAAAGCTATTTTAACTGTAATTGGCGGTTTTAACTCCAATCAATTATTAAAACATATAGACTACGATTTAATAAAAAATAATCCTAAAATTTTCTGCGGCTTCTCAGACATAACAGCTTTAAGTAACGCAATTTACGCAAAAACAGGACTTATAACTTATTCCGGTCCACATTATTCAAGCTTCGGAATGAAATACGGATTTGATTATACGCTTGATTATTTCAAAAAAATATTCTTTTCTGATAATAAAATCGAAATAGCATCTTCTGATGTATGGAGTAATGATGCGTGGTTTATTAATCAAGAGGATAGAAATTTCAATAAAAATCGTGGAATGTTTACAATAAATCAAGGTAATGCAAAAGGTAAAATTATAGGTGGAAACTTAAGTACATTTTTGCTCCTACTTGGTACTGAATTTATGCCTAAATTTGATGAAGATACTATTTTATTTATCGAAAATGATTCTACCGTTTCAGGTTCTATTTATATGTTGGAATTTGATAGAATGCTTCAAGCAATTATTCAACAGCCAGGCTTTAACAACGTGCGTGGAATAGTACTCGGAAGAGCTGAAAAAAGTTCAGATATGACACAGGAAAAATGGAATATGATGATAAAAAACAAATCGGAATTAAAAAACATTCCTATAATTGCAGACGCAGACTTTGGTCATACTACTCCGTTATTTACCTTCCCGATAGGTGGAATAGCTACAATAGATGCAACAAATAACCCAATAATTATATTAGAATAGCAAAAACTGCGGGCATTATGTCCGCAGTTTTTTGCTATTTTTGGAGCTTATAACCGGAGTCGAACCGGTGACCTCTTCCTTACCAAGGAAGTGCTCTGCCTGCTGAGCTATATAAGCAAAATAAATTACTCACTTATATTAAAATATTATTTATAATTTGTCAATATCACCAAAATAAAAAAACGTTTCTTTTCTGTTAAATTACAAAAAAGAAACGTTTTTTACTAAATATTTATTACTCCAATCCATCCAATTGCCAACAGCATCATTCCGACTGCAATAAGTACAATCGACACTTTTGAAAAGAAAGCTTCATTATACGTAATATACCCACGTCTTAAACAATCTTTAAAAACTACTAAAAGCCATAATACACCAATTCCGGCGACAGTAATACCCCATCCAATAATATTCATATTATACCTCCGTTTTGTCAAAAAAGACTTAACTATTAATTTAAATTCATCTTAAAATAATATACCAAAAAAGAGATATATTGTCAATTGTTTTTGCTAGCTCATTTCTTTAACACAAATGTAACATAATAGTTATTGACCGAAAATAAAAATACTGTATAATATAACTATTAAGCTTATTTACTTAAGAAAATATATAAGGAGACGTTATTATGTTATGTTCAGATTGCAATAAAAATCTTGCAGTCATATTTATGACAAAGATGGAAAACAATAAACAAACAACCCAAGGCTTATGCCTTGATTGTGCGAAAAAAAGAGGCATAGACCCTATCAATAATATGTTACTTCAATCAGGTATGTCTCAAGAGGAATTAGATTCAATTACTTCCGAAATGGAAGATTTTATTTCAAATTTATCTCAAGAAAACGAAGACAGCAATTCTATGGTTGCCGATGAAAAGTCATTATTCGGTGCGTTTGCCAAAATGTTTGGTGGACCTGAAAATATTGAAGGTTCAAGTGAGTCTACTACTAAAGTTAAAGTCCAAGATAGGAAAAATACCAAAAAAAGAAAATTATTAGATACTTACGGAATTAATTTAACAGATTTAGCACGTGAAGGGAATTTAGACAAAATTGCCGGTAGGAATAACGAAATAAATAGAACTATCCAAATTTTAAACCGCCGTACAAAAAACAATCCGGTTTTAATTGGTGAACCCGGAGTTGGAAAAACTGCTATTGCTGAAGCTTTAGCTATGAGAATTGTTGATAAAAAAGTTCCGCCGAAACTATTTAACCACGAAGTTTACCAACTAGATATTACTGCTGTTGTTGCCGGAACGCAATTTAGAGGACAATTTGAATCTCGTATGCGTGGAATTATTGATGAAGCAAAAAATTCCGGAAATATCATATTGGTAATTGACGAACTTCATATGATAACAGGTGCCGGAGATGCTGAAGGAGCTATGAATGCGGCTAATATTCTAAAGCCTGCTCTATCTCGTGGCGAAATTCAAGTAATCGGTGCTGCTACGTTAAAAGAATACAGAAAACACATTGAAAAAGATTCCGCTTTAGAGCGTCGTTTCCAACCGGTTATGGTAGACGAACCTACTGCTGAAGAAACTTTAGAGATTTTAAAAACGATTAAACCTTACTATGAAGATTTCCATAAAGTTTCTCTCCCTATCGAGACTTTAGAATCTGCTGTTTCTATGTCTAAAAGATACATTCACGACAGATTCTTACCGGATAAAGCGATTGATTTAATTGATGAAGCTTCTTCAAGAATAAATTTAAATAATAAACCTCTTGCAAAGCTTGAAATCTTAAAAGCACAACTTCGTGGAATTCAAGAAGAAAAAGAATCTGCCGTTTCTGCTGACTCTATTGAGGATTACCAAAAAGCTGCCGATTTAAAAACAAAAGAATGTAATTTAAATAATGAAATTGAAGCTTTAACTAAAAAGATAAAAAAAGCTATTGTAACGGAAGAAGATTTAGCTGAAGTTATTGAATTATGGACAAAGATTCCTGCTAAAAAAATTACTGAAACTGAATCTGAAAAGCTATTGAATTTAGAAAGTTCGCTTCATAAAAGAATAGTCGGACAAGAAAACGCCGTAACTACCCTATCTAATGCAATACGTCGTCATAGAGCGGGGCTTAGAAATAGGAAACGTCCACCGTCCTTCATATTTGTCGGACCTACCGGAGTTGGTAAAACTGAGCTTGTAAAAGCTCTTGCTTGCGAATTATTTTGTAATGAAGAGTCAATAATAAGACTAGATATGTCCGAATTTATGGAAAAACACGCTGTATCCAAGTTAATCGGAGCGCCTCCGGGATACGTCGGATATGATGATGCAGGACAACTTACTGAAAAAGTTAGACGAAATCCTTATTCTATCATTCTATTTGATGAAATTGAAAAGGCTCACGGAGATGTATTTAACATTTTACTTCAAATTTTAGACGAAGGCAGACTAACAGACAGCCAAGGTAAAACAGTAAATTTTGAAAATACGGTAATCATATTGACATCAAACGCAGGAACTGGTTCTACCTTCTCTCTCGGATTTAATCAAAATTCAGAAATAAGAGATGAAAAAGTAATGTCTGCATTGAAAGAATACTTTAAACCGGAATTTTTAAACAGACTTGATGAAATAATTGTTTTCCACGAATTAACTAAAGATGAAATAAAACAAATTGTAGATATGATGATTAATGAAATAAATGAAGAATTGAAAAAATTTAAAACTTCTATAAAGCTTTCAGATTCCGCAAAAGATTATATCGTATCAGTCGGATATGATGCTAAATACGGTGCTCGTCCTCTACGTCGAGCTATTCAAAAAAATATTGAAAATAGAATTGCCGAAATGTTATTGAAACACGAAAAATTAAATAACAAAACTATTTACGTTGATTATAGTGATAATTTAATCTTTAATCTTATAGATTAAGAAGAAATGAGGGAACAATGAATTTACCGAATATATTAACTGTTATACGATTTATAATAATACCGTTTATGACATATTTTCTAGTAACTAAAAATTTCACAATTGCTATTTTATTATATGTACTTGCAAGTTTTACCGATGTCTTGGACGGCTTTATTGCGAGAAAATTTAACTTAATTACAGATTTAGGAAAATTTTTAGATCCGCTAGCTGATAAATTACTTCAATTTTCAGCTTTAGTCGGATTATGGATAGTTAATTTAATACCTCTTTGGATAGTAATTATCTTCTTCATTAAAGAAATATCAATGGGGCTTGGAGCTATAAAACTATTAAAGCATCATATTGTTATTCAATCAAAATGGTTTGGTAAACTTTCTACTATTTTCTTCTTTACCGCTATAATTACTTCGATGCTAAGTTCAAAATTAACTGTTTTAGCTCCGTATACAATTTATTTATTCGTTTTGGCATTAATTTCTTTGCTATTTGCATTTATTATGTATCTAATAAATTACGTAAAAACAACAAAAAGGAGCTGTAAAAATACTCGTTTATCATTTAAATAACGTATTGTACTGTACCAAGCGAAA
>CAYYWT010000007.1:0-24544 GCA_964475435.1 uncultured Eubacteriales bacterium | reverse complement strand
ATGACGAGGTTGTAAATTTTGCGTTAAATCTTGGAGTTGAGAATGCGTTTATCCAAGAGGGTGGAACTTCTGAGGAGAGTTTTATTCCGGATTTTGGAGAGTTAAAGGTATAAATTTCTTAATGAAATTTATACCTTAACGTTTCAACACTTTTTTGTTTAATTAAAGCTTTATAATATTTTATGTCCGGATTTTTATATTGCATATACTCTAAGTCATTTATTATTCCGCTGGCTACAAAGTAGTCTTTTTTTATCATAGATAAATCTAAATTTAGTTTTTTAGAATAAACATAAACATCAGGTAATTCAAGAGCTGCAGATAAATAAGTAAGTAGTTTCGCAAGCTCAGAGCTTAGTTCTACATCCGGTAATGTGTTACTTCCTAAGACACTGCAAATATCTTTTAGGGCATTTTCTAAGTCATTTTTATATATCTTTTTTAAAATCTCAGAATATTCAAGTAAAAATTCCGTGTTGTTCAAATCGTACAAATAAATATTATGATGCATAACATCTATTAATTTTTTCGTAGAATCAGAATCTCTTTCACATATTATATATGCGTCTAACATTTTGCCGAAAATGTTAGAATAAAATTTATTTGATGATATAGTTTTAAATACTTTTGAATGTTTATTTTTAGAGATATACGCTAAAATTTTTTGAGTAACTTTTGAATTAACTATATTATATAAAACGGGTATTCTTTGACCTAGAGAGAGCGGGGAAGAAACCAGTTCATTTACAAAATCAGTTATAAGGTTGTAGGCGTTTAAATAAATTTCTTGTTCATCAACAGAAGTATTTGAGTTTTTTATTCCATTTTCCAACATAATATTTATGGTTTCTAAGTTCGAATTATAATCAAATAATTTCATATTCATACCTCCAACAAAATTTATTCTACGCTAATTTTTTTTGAAATAAAAGACTTGACTTTTTAGTTTTATTAAAAATTCGCATTCTCTATCTAAAAATCACCTTTACTTTATTTAAAAATTAATATAGAATACCAATAGACAAACTAATTAAATGTAGAAACTTACAGAGGTGTTAAAAATGATAATTAATATAAAGAAAATTACGTTAAATAAAAATGATTATATGGATTTATTATTACTGGCTGATCCTTCTAAAAAGATGATTAATTCGTATTTAAATAAGGGAGAAATGTTTGTTTTAAGTGTGAATGGTGAGGCAGTTTGTGAAGCGGTAGTTGTAAAGATTTCGGATAATGTTTGTGAACTTAAAAATTTAGCGACTAAAAAAGAGTACCAGGGTAGTGGCTTTGGAAAACAGATGCTTCAACATTTATTTCAATACTATAAAAATTCGTTTAATACAATGTTGGTAGGTACATCATCGCCGGCTTTTTACGAGAAATTCGGTTTTGAGTATTCGCATACAGTTTCTAATTTTTTTGTAGATAATTATGATGAACCTATTGTAGATAATGGTGTCAAATGTATAGATATGACTTACTTAAAAAAAGATTTGCATACTAAGACAAAGGCGGTTACAAGGTCGGAAGAATCTGTTATGTCGTTAATTCTTGATGTTGCAAAAAAGGATACGCGTGTAAGAGCTGTTTGTATGAATGGTTCAAGAGTAAATCCGAAAGCTCCTAAAGATTTTTTCCAAGATTATGACATTGTTTTTTTGGTTGATGATTTTGAAAGTTTTGTTGCGACGTCTGCGTGGCTGAATGTTTTCGGAAGAAGATTGATTATGCAGGTTCCTTCTCAAATGGGAAATAATATAAAAGAAGTTGAAGAAAAGAAGAAGATTACATATTTAATGCAATTTGTGGATGGGAATAGAATAGATTTAACTGTTTTGTCGTATGATAAGAGGAATGAATATTTAAAATCTGATTCGCTTACGCAAATTCTTTTGGATAAGGATAATAAATTGCCTAAAATACCGGAAGCCTCCGATAAAGATTATTGGATAAAGAAACCTACTGAAAAAGAGTATAATGATTGTTGTAATCAATTTTGGTGGATTTGTACATATGTTGCGAAAGGGCTTTGGAGGAAGGAATTGCTTTATGCGACATATCATCTTGAAGTAAATATAAGAAAAGAATTGCTTAAAATGTTAAGATGGAAGATAGGAATTGAGAATAATTTTGAAGTTACTACCGGGAAATGTGATAAGTATATTGAGAATTATTTACCTAAAGAAATGTATGATAAGCTTATGAGAAGTTTTGATATGTCAGATAGTGAGAGATGTTGGGATTCTTTGTTTATAATGATAGATTTATTTAGGCGTGCGGCGAGTGTTGTGTCGGAAAAAATTGGCTATGAATATAATGCGGAAGATGATAAAAATGTATATGCTTTTTTAAGACATGTTCGTACATTGCCGAGGAATGCAAGAGCGTTATATGATAATAATTAGGAGGTTTTGATGGAGCCGGAATTACTTAAGAGAAGAATTGTATTTTGTGTACTTATGTTTTTTAATGTAGTTGCTTTGGCTATGTTTATTTCATATATAATCAGTTTGTTTAAAATTGATGTGTCTAAATATGAGATGGTTTCGCCCAAAATTCCGAAGTCATTTGATGGATTTAAAATTCTTCAACTTTCGGATTTGCATAATAGGCGTTTTAATACTAATAACAAGAAACTTATAAAGATAATAGAGAAGCAAAATCCGGATATAATTGTTATGACAGGCGATATGGTTAGTTCTAACAGTAAGGGATTTAATAATTTCTTTTCGTTAGTAAATGAACTTGATGGTAAATATCCTGTTTACTATATTTTCGGTAATCATGAACAAAGGCTTAGTGTTGAAAAACAAGCTACGATTATAGGGAAATTAAAAGAATATGGTGTAAATGTGATAAACAATGAAAAAGAATTTATAACGAAAGACAATGAGAGTATTCAAATTACCGGATTAAAGCAAGAGCTTATTTATTATACTAATTATTTAAAGAGCAAGAAGACGTATTCTTACGAAAAAAAGGATATGGAAAAGGCTGTTCATAGTGTGGATGATACTTATTTTAATATATTGTTGGCACATAATCCGTTATATTTTGAGACTTATGAAAAATGGGGAGCGGATTTGATATTTTCCGGACATGTTCACGGTGGAATTGCTAGAATTCCGCTTATTGGAGGAGTTTTATCTCCGGAAAGAAAGCTTTTTCCGAAATATAGCGGAGGAGAGTACGAAATTAATGATTCAAAGATGGTGGTTAGCCGTGGGCTTGGATATACAAAAATAAATTTGAGATTATTTAATAATCCGGAAATATGTGTCGTAGAGTTAAAGAGTAAGAGTAACTAAAAAAGGGGCTGTAAAAAATTCGTTTATCATTAACGTATTGTACTGTACCAAGCGAAACAAAAATTGCTTTTTTGTCCCTCTATGTAGAACACATTTTAAAGTTGCCCAGGATGTGAGCGTAAGCTCCGTTCCGTACTTTAAATTAACTCTACACTTCCCACAAAAAATATTTTTGGTGAGCGAGGTACAGTACAATACGTTATGAATTTTATAAGTTTTTTACAGCCTCTTTTTAGTTTTCGTTCATCATTTCACATAAATTTGAAAATCTGTCTGTTTTATTTAAATTTCTAACCATATACTCAATACTTGACATATTTCCGACGAATACCAACATTTCTTTTGCACGAGTCATTGCTGTATAAAGTAAATTCCTTGTCATAAGTCTTTGGCCTCCCATAAATACCGGTATAACTACAATAGGGAATTCACTTCCTTGACTTTTATGAACGGTTGTCGCAAAGGCATGGTCTAATTCTTCCATTTGAACACTGTCATATTCAACTTCTTTTCCATCGTCAAAAACGACTCTAATCATTTCACTTTCGCTATCGACAGCAGTAATCCTTCCAATATCTCCGTTGAAAACTCCGTTTCCACGGTCTTTACCGTTTATCCATTCTAAATCGTAATTGTTTTTTATTTGCATAACTTTATCGGTAACTCTGAAAATTCTATCTCCTAAGGCTATTTGTTTTTTGTAAGAAGCGTAAGGATTAAGCACTTTTTGCAGTTCTTTATTTAAATTATTCGCCCCAAGTACACCTTTTCTCATAGGAGTAATTACTTGAATGTCATCTATGGCGTTACATTCCTTAAAGTTAGGCAACCTTTCAGCCACTAAATTAACAACTTTTTTTATAATTTCGTCAGAATTTCTTGCATTTACTAAAAAACTGTCTGTATTTTCTTTGTTAAAAATCGGTAATTCGCCGGAGTTGATACTGTGAGCGTTAACAACAATCATGCTTTCTCCTGCTTGCCTAAAGATTTTTGTTAAAGCGAATGTATTGATTTTTTTAGAGTCTATTAAATCTTTAAGAACATTTCCCGGTCCGACAGAAGGTAGTTGGTCGGCATCTCCGACCAGAATTAGAGTAGTTGTAAGAGAAATAGCTTTTAATAAATTACTCATTAGTATAGCATCTAGCATAGAAACTTCGTCTACAATAACGACATCAGCTTCTATTGGCGTTACATCTATTTCTACTAAAGCATTCCTGTCATCGTCATCTATATGCTTTATTTCAAGCAATCTATGGATAGTTTTCGCCTCAATTCCAGACGTTTCGCTAAGTCTTTTTGCCGCACGTCCGGTTGGCGCACAAAGTACAATTTTAGCATCAAAGCTTTCCAAAGTTTTAATTATAGCTTTAACTATAGTTGTTTTACCGGTCCCGGGGCCTCCTGTTATAATAGAAATTTGGGAGTTTAATACGCCTTTTACGCATTCAGATTGTTCATTGGTTAATGTAATTCCGTTTTCTAATGTGTTTGCATATTCTGTAACACTGAATTTTGAATTTATTTCCGCCATTTGAGTAAGTTTTAACGCAATATTTCTTTCGGCATTAAATAATGAAGAAAGATAAATTTTATCGTTATCATAAATACGAATTTTGCCATCAATAGCCATTTTTGCAATAGCTGAATCTATTGCATCCGGCTCTACGGATAAAAATTCTGTTAAATATTCAAGAACATTATTACGCGGTAAATTAGTATGTCCTTCAAATGAAGCTAAAGATAGAACATATTTTATCCCCGCACAAATTCTAGTTTCATTATTATCGTCAATTCCAACGTTTCTTGCAATTTGGTCAGCTACCTTAAAGGAAACACCATTGCACACATCAAGTAAAACATAAGGGTTGGATTTAACTGTATCTAACGAACTAACTCCAAAGGCTTTATATATTTTTACGGCATTTTTATTACCTATTCCGAAGTTCCCAAGGAAAGAAATAAGTTTCCATAAGTCCCATTGCTCGTTTAGAGTATTGCTAATTAAAAGAGCTTTTTCCATATTTATTCCGCGTACTTCAGTAAGCCTTTCCGGAGTATTCTTAATAACTTCGATTGTATTTTCTCCGAATTTTGTAACAAGCTTCCTGGCAGTAACAAGTCCGACACCTTTTATAATTCCGGAAGCAAGATACTTTTCTATTGCAGGTACACCTTCCGGCAAAAATTTTTCGAATGTTTCAGCTTTTAGTTGTTTTCCGTAGTCAGGATGATTGGTCCAATTGCCATTTACTTTTATCTCTTCACCAACTTGGATATACGGTAAAAAACCAACAACAGTAATTTCTTCTTCGTCATTGGTTAAAATGTTACATATTGTATAACCGTTAGTTTCGTTTTTATATATAATTTCTATAATTTCTCCGCGTACTTCTACCATTTATTTTTCCTCACTTTACAGCTAAATTCTATCACATAATTTTTGACGGTTCAACTGCGAATTTTAATAAAAAAGGGGGCTGTAAAAAACTTGTTTATTATTTTCTTGACAACTTCATAGCATCTTTGGTAAAATAAATGCGTTAAAGACTTTGAACAAGAGGAGTAGGTTGAAATAGGTTAGTAGAAATGAAAAGTCGTCGGCTGAAAGCTTTTCTTAACAATATCAATTGAAGGTAGCTTGGGAGTTGTGTTTCTGAAATTTTAGTAAGAAATGACGTTAGTACGCGTTAAGTATTTGAGACAATGAGAGATTATTGTGAATTAAGGTGGTACCACGACCAGTTCGTCCTTTTAGGGCGTACTGGTCTTTTTTAGTAAGGATTTGAAAGGAGAGATTTTTATGAGTAAGGGAACGCTTAATGATAAGTATATACCTAAGGATTTTGAAGAAAAATTATATAAAGAATGGGAGGCTAACGGATATTTTAAAGCTACTGTTGATAAGAGTAAAGAACCGTTTACTATTGTTATGCCACCACCGAATATAACCGGTAAATTACATATGGGACACGCTTTAGATAATACTTTACAAGATATTTTAATAAGGTTTAAGAGAATGATGGGGTATAATGCTCTTTGGGTTCCCGGAACTGATCATGCGGCTATTGCTACTGAAGCTAAAATTGTTGAGTCGCTAAAAAAAGAAGGAATAAAGAAAGAAGATTTAACACGTGAAGAGTTTTTAGAGAAAGCTTGGGAATGGAAAAAAGAGTACGGTGGTACTATTGTGAAACAACTTAGAAAGCTTGGTTGCTCTTGTGATTGGGACAGAGAACGTTTTACAATGGACGAAGGCCTTTCAGAAGCTGTTTTAAAGGTTTTTGTTGATTTATATAATAAGGGACTTATCTACAAAGGAAAGAGAATGACTAACTGGTGTCCTACTTGTAAAACTGCTATTTCCGATGCTGAGGTTGAATTTGAAGAAGAACCGAGCCATTTGTGGCACATAAAATATTCTTCTAGAGATGGTAAATATAGTGTTATTGTAGCGACGACACGTCCTGAAACAATGCTTGGAGATACTGCAGTTGCAGTTCATCCTGATGACGAGAGATATAAAGATTTAATCGGAAAGACGGTTGTTCTTCCTTTAGTTAATAAGGAAATTCCAATTGTTGCTGACGATTTTGTTGAAAAAGAATTTGGTACTGGTGCTGTAAAAATTACTCCGGCACATGATCCTAACGATTATGCTACGGCGTTAAGACATAACTTAGAGATTATTGATGTATTTGATGATGAAGCTAAAATGCTTGATATTGTTCCTAAATACCAAGGTATGGATACTTTGATTGCACGCGAAGAAATTGTAAAAGATTTAGAAAAAGCCGGAGTTTTGGTAAAAATAGAAGATTATACTCATAATGTGGGAAAATGTTACAGATGTCACAGTACAATAGAGCCTAAGCCGTCTGAACAATGGTTTGTAAAAATGGAGCCTTTGGCTAAACCGGCGATAAAAGCTGTTAAGGAAGGGAAAACTAAATTTGTACCTGAGAGATTTTCTAAAACATATTATAATTGGATGGAAAATATACAAGATTGGTGTATTTCGAGGCAAATTTGGTGGGGACACAGAATTCCTGCGTACTATTGCAATGAATGTGGAGAAATTATGGTTTCAGCGACTAAACCTGAAAAATGTAGTAAGTGCGGTAGCACAAATTTAAGGCAAGATGAGGATACTTTAGATACTTGGTTTAGTTCGGCATTATGGCCATTTTCTACTCTTGGTTATCCTAACGAAACTGAAGATTTGAAGTATTTTTATCCGACGAGTACGTTAGTTACAGGATATGATATTATTTTCTTCTGGGTTGCAAGAATGATTTTCTCAGCTATTGAGCATACAGGAGAGGTTCCGTTTAATACGGTATTTATTCATGGAATTGTAAGAGATAGTTTAGGAAGAAAAATGTCTAAGTCTCTTGGAAATGGTATTGATCCACTTGAGGTTATTGACCAATACGGTACAGATGCATTAAGGTTTTCTCTTGTTCAAAATACTTCGCCTGGAAATGATTTAAGATATATGCCAGAAAAAATTGAGGCTGCTGGGAATTTTGCTAATAAGATTTGGAATGCGTCTAAATTTGTTTTGATGAATTTAACAAAAGATGAAGAAATATTCAATTATGATATAAATAAATTGAAAATTGAAGATAAATGGATTTTAAGTAAGTTGAATAATACTATTCGTGAGGTTACTGAAAATATTAATAATTATGATTTAGGTGTTGCTTTACAAAAAATTTATGACTTTATTTGGGACGAGTTTTGTGATTGGTATATAGAGATGGTTAAACCTAGATTATATGACACGGAAAATCCGACAAGACTTGAAGCTGAATTTACTTTAAATTATGTTTTAACTTCTTCACTTAAGTTATTGCATCCGTTTATGCCGTTTGTTACTGACGAAATATATACGAAGTTAATAGGGACTGAAAAAACGATAATGCTTACAGCTTGGCCAAAGGCGGAAGAAAAGTTTGATTTTAATATTGAAGCTGAACAAGTTGAAGTGTTAAAACAAATTATTACAAGTATTAGAAATGCACGTGCAAATATGAATATTCATCCTGCAAAGAAGTCGCAAATTATGTTTGTTACTGAAAGCTTTAACGAGGCTATAAAAGATGGAGATGCATTTATTAAAAAACTTGGTTTCGGAGAAGGAATTATTATCTCTAAGGTTAAGGAAAATATTCCTGAAAACGCTTTGGCAGTTACAGCGCCTGGATTGGAAGCGTATATTCCTTTGGCTGAATTGATTGATAAAGAGGCTGAACTTGCAAGATTAAGCCGTGAGAAAGAAAAAGCTACTTTAGAATTTAATAAGTTAGATACTATGTTAAATAATCAAGGATTTGTTACGAAGGCTCCTGAAAGTAAGGTTAATGAAATTAGAAATAGATGTGAAGAATTAAAAAATATTTTAGGGAATATCGACAAGAGTATGGAAGGTCTAAGATAAAGGTGGAAGTATGAATAAAATTACACTTTTAAGTTTGTCTATGTTTATTGAAAAACTTAAGGAAAATGATTCTGAATCTTTGTTTGAAACTGTTGAGAAAGTGGCTGAATGGTTGAATGGAAGTATAAAGAATATATACGAATTAACCAGTGTTAATGAAGTGCAAAATGAATTATTAACTATTGCTCAAGCGATAGCTCAGGGAAAGCATGTTACTAATCGTTTGTGCTATAATTTAAAACAAGCATTGATTAATATGCAAGAAGAATTGATAAATACACTTGATGTTGTTGTGTTTGCTACTGATAATGTAACATTAAAATTTAATAAAGAGGTAGAAGTTATACATATAAAGAATGAAACAGAGTGTATTGATGTTGCTTACGGAATGAAAGAAGAACTTAAGTATTTAATTTATAAAAAAGGCGAAGTAATAAGCGAAGAACTAATGAATGCAGTAGATGTAGTATTAAACTTAGAAGAACTCGTCGGAGAAGTAAGTGAATGTTATCCGATAGATATTTTTACATACGATAGACTCTACTTAATGGCAAAGTTGAATCGAATAAAGAATCAACAAAGTGAAATTTTAATTACCGGTTCAAGTTATGCTATGTTAGGCTTATTAGAAGAAAAAATGCCGAGGAGTGCGTCTAATGTAGCAGTAAATGCACAAGATTTATATTATTCACTATTCTCTGTTAAAGAAGCGCTAAAGCGTTCAGAGAGAATTGAAACGATAGTTATACCTATTTCATATTATTTTTTCTTTACGAATATGTCAGTAAAACCGTCGGATTATATGCTTTCTGTTTTAAGCCGGGTTAACTTTCCTGTGTATAATAATTTACATGGATATACAGGAAAATTATTACCTGTTTACAATAAAGTTTCAAAATCACCGGTATATGAGAAAATTGTAGACTTAGAGAAAGTAAGAGATATATATTATGATGCGGTTAAGGAAGATTTAGAGAATTTACCGTATTATAATTCGATTAATATAAGACCTGCCGGAGGATTATTAAGTTATAATTTTATGGAAAAAAGTGATGAACAAAATTTTGATAGTGCTAAGATTCGAGCAAATGTGCATAATTCGATATTTGATTTTGATAGAGGGTTAGAAAATCAGAAATTGTTAGATAAGTTTTTGAATAATATGGAGGAACTCGAGAAAAAAGTTATATTTTTCATTCCGCCGGCGACTAAATATTATAAAAAATGGGTTCGGGATGAAATGAAGCAAGTATATAATAAACTTGTTTTAGATACGGTAAATAAATATGAATGTTGTAGAATTATTGATTTGTTTAATTCTGATTATTTTTCAGAAGAGGATTTCCAAGATTATGATCATTTAAATTCACGTGGTGCTGAAAAGTTATCCGAAATAATTGCTAAAAATATTTCTTTGTAACTGGAATTTCCTTGTTAAATAAAAAAGCCAAAGTCATAGCTTTATGTGTATATGATTTTGGCTTTTTTATACGTTTTTAAACTAATATGCAATAAATTTTCAGAAAATTGACGTTTTTATAAAAAACGTATAAAATAATCTTGGTAATTAGGGGGGATTTATATGCGAAGGGTGACTAAAAAAGTAAGAATTGGAGATAAATATATCGGAGAAAATGAGCCGATTTTAGTTCAATCTATGTGTAATACGGATACAAGAGATATAGAAGCTACTGTAAATCAAATAAAAGAGCTTACGGATGCAGGGTGCGAAATAATAAGAGTTGCAGTTTTGGATATGGAGGCGGCGAAAGCTATAGGTGAAATTAAAAAGAAGATTTCTATTCCTTTGGTTGCCGATATTCATTTTGATTATCGTCTTGCGATTGAATCTATGAAAAATGGTGTTGATAAAATAAGAATTAATCCAGGAAATATTGGAGATATGGAAAGAGTAAAGGCTGTTGTTGATACGGCTAAAGAGAGAGAAATTCCGATAAGAGTTGGAGTTAACGGTGGCTCACTGGCTAAAAAGGTAATTGAGAAATATGGAAAAGTTACTGTTGATGGACTGGTTGAGAGTGCTTATGAGTATGTTGAAATGTTGGAAAATTTGAATTTTGATAATATGGTTGTCTCGTTAAAAGTTTCTAATGTGCCGGATACGATAAAAGCGTATAAATTGCTTGCAGATAAATGTAATTATCCTTTGCATATTGGAGTTACGGAAGCCGGAACGTTACTTGGAGGAACGATTAAGAATTCTATGGGAGTTGGAATTTTATTAAATGAGGGAATTGGAGATACACTAAGGGTATCTTTGACTTCTAATCCTGTTGATGAGGTTAAAGTTGGTTGGCAGATTTTAAAAGGGCTTGGAATAAGAAATAAAGGTGTTGAATTTGTTTCTTGTCCTACTTGCGGGAGAACTAAAGTAAATATGTTGCCGATTGCTGAAAAAGTTGAAAAGGCTGTAGAAAGTATAGATAAAAATATAAAGGTAGCGGTTATGGGATGTGCTGTAAATGGCCCCGGAGAGGCGAGTGAGGCTGATTTTGGTGTTGCTTGCGGAGATGGTTGCGGGCTTTTGTTTAAAAAAGGCGAGATAATAAAGAAAGTACCTGAGGATAGAATTGTTGAGGAATTGATGAGTTTGATTAATTCGTAATTTAGGAGGTAATTTTATGAAGGCTGTTTATGCCGGATCTTTTGATCCGTTTACGATAGGACATTTACATGTTTTAAGACAAGCGTCTGAAGTATTTGATACTGTTTATGTGGCTATTGCGGTTAATAGTGAGAAAAAGAGAAGAACAGATAAAGAAAATATGAAAAATGCGATTGAAAAAGTTTTGATTTCTAATGAAATAAATAATGTTGAAGTTGAAATATTTAATGGACTTACTGTTGATTTTGCTATAAAAAAAGGTGCGAAGTTTTTGGTAAGAGGTTTAAGAAATGGTACTGATTACGAATATGAAGAAAATTTGGCAGTTGTCAACAGTAAAATTTCCGGTATTGAAACGATTTATTTTAGAGCCGGTAAAACAGCGCATATAAGTTCGTCTGTTGTTATGGAGTTACATAAGTATGGAAAGAATATAGATAAATGGGTTCCTAAGGAAGTATTAGAGATTTTATAAATAAATGCGGAGGATTAATTATGGTTGATATACGTTGGAAACAGAGATTTTCTAATTTAGAAAAAGCTTTTTGTCAGTTTACTGAATTTATTGAAAAAGGCGAATTAAATAAATTTGAACTTCAAGGATTAATTCAATGTTTTGAGTATAATTTTGAGCTTGGTTGGAAAACAATGAAAGATTATTTAGAGAATGAAGGCTATATGTTGGGAACTCCGAGGGAAACTATAAAAACAGCTTTTTCGATAATGTTAATTGATGATGGGGCTTTATGGCTTGAAGCTTTAGAGAAAAGAAATTTAATGTCGCATACTTACGAAGAAAGTGTGGCTCTTTTAGTTGGAGAAGATATAGTGAAAAAATATTATCCGATGATAAAGAAACTATATTTAAAGTTAAAAGAGGAGATATAGTATGGAAAATGTTGGATTGACCACGAAAGAGTTGGAAGAGATTGTAGATGTTATTAAAAAACATTGTGATGTAGATAGTGCTTTTGTATTTGGTTCACGTGCAAAGGGAACATACAAAAGAGGTTCTGATATAGATATCGCAATAAAAGGTAAAAATATAACGATAGATACAGTTGCGAAAATATTAACTGAATTAGAGGAAGAAACTATGCTACCTTATTTTTTTGATGTTGTTCACTATGATACTTGCTCGACAAAAGAATTGGTAGAACACATAGATAGGGTAGGAATTTGTATTTTTAATAAATAAAAAGTTACTGTTTAGGCTTGCTCAGTGTTTTACGGAATATTGTATTCCGTAAAAAGTTAGCTTGAACGGTAACAATAAATGCGGAGGAGAAAATGAATACTAAAAAGTACATTGAGGAATTACGTGAGAAGATTAGATATCACGCTAATAAATATTATAACGAGGATAAGCCTGAGATTTCAGATTTTGAATATGATATGTTGATGCAAGAATTAAAAAATCTTGAGCTTATGAATCCTGACTTGGTTACGGAAAATTCGCCTACTAAAAAGGTAATAGGTAATGTAAAAGAGGGGTTTTCCGAAGTTATTCACGATGTGCCTATGCTTAGTCTTCAAGATGTTTTCGATAAAGAGGCTTTGTATGATTTTGATAGAAGGATGAAAGACAGTTTAGGAGACAATGTTGAGTATACGGTAGAAACAAAGATTGATGGCCTTTCTGTATCGCTTGAATATATAGACGGAAAGCTTGTAAGGGGTTCAACACGTGGAAATGGAATTGTAGGCGAAGATGTTACCGAAAATTTAAAGACTATTAAAAGCATTCCTCATATGTTAAAAGATAAGATAAATATTGAAGTGCGTGGAGAGGTTTATATACCGAATGATACTTTTGTTAGGTTAAACGAGGAAAGAGAAATTAACGGATTACCTTTGTTTGCTAATCCGAGAAATGCTGCGGCGGGTTCGCTTAGACAATTAGATGCGAATGTTGTTCGTGAACGTGGGTTGGATATTTTTGTATTTAATGTTCAAAAGAGTGATGTTTTGTTTAATTCTCATAAAGAGTCTATTGAGTTTTTAAAATCGGAAGGCTTTAGTGTTATTCCTGTTTGCAATATTGCGAAAAATGGTGAAGAAATTGAAAGAGAAATTGATAAGATTGGCGAATTAAGAGGAACTTTTTCATTTGATATTGATGGTGCGGTTGTTAAGGTAAATGGGCTAAATGATAGAGAAAAACTTGGGAATACGAGTAAAACTCCAAGATGGGCGATTGCATATAAGTATCCGCCGGAAAAGAAACCGACTAAAATTAAAGATATTGTTATTCAGGTTGGTAGAACAGGCGTTTTAACTCCGACAGCTGAACTTGAAACTGTAAGACTTGCGGGGACTAATGTGTCTAGAGCTACTCTTCATAATGAGGACTATATTAAAGACAAGGATATAAGAATTGGAGATACTGTTTTGGTTCAAAAAGCGGGAGAAATTATACCGGAGGTTGTAGAAGTTGTATTAAAGGATAGAACCGGAGATGAACGCGTCTTTAGTATGCCGAAAACTTGTCCTGTATGCGGGAGTGATGTTGAGAGAGTAGATGGAGAAGCCGCGGTTAGATGTACCGGTATAGAATGTCCTGCTAGATTATTTAGGAGTATTGTGCATTTTGCGTCGCGTGAGGCCATGGATATTGATGGATTAGGACCTGCTAATATTGAATTGTTACTTAAGACAGGCTTAATTCATAATATTGCAGATATTTATGAGCTGAAAGTTGAAGATATTGAGAAACTTGAAAGAATGGGGAAAAAGTCCGCTGAAAATCTTATTAATGCTATTCAAAAGAGTAAAAATAACAGCTTGGATAAGCTTATTTTTGGACTTGGAATACGTCATATAGGTAAAAAAGCCGGTAAATTGATTGCGAAACAATTTAGTGACATTGATGAAATTGCGGAGGCAAATGTCGAAAACTTTGCAAATATTAAAGAAATAGGTTTAAAAATGGGAGAAAGTATAGTAAAATATTTTGAGAATGAACAGGTAAAAGATACTATTAGACGCTTAAAAGCGGTAGGCGTTAATACGAGAGGCGAGAAAAAGGAAAATGTTGATAATCGTTTTGAGGGAATGACGTTTGTTTTAACGGGTACTTTGCCGACATATACAAGACCTGAAGCTGAAGAAATTATTGAGAGTTTCGGCGGTAAGGCATCAGGTAGTGTATCTCGTAAAACAACGTATGTTTTAGCCGGAGAAGAAGCCGGAAGCAAGTTACAAAAGGCGATAGATTTAGGTGTTAAAGTAATTGATGAGGAAGAATTTAAGAATTTGATTTCGTAAATGGAGGTAAATTCATATGAAGAAACGTATATTGATTTTGACATCATATGTTACAGGTCATGGGCATAAGAGCATAACTAATGCGCTTGAGGTAGAACTTGGCAAACACGAAGATGTTGAGTTTAAATCTGTTGAGGCGTTTGAGTTTGGTGGAAAAATGGGACTTAGAGTAGGAAAAATGTATGCTCCTATAATAAGGACGTCTGAAGATATGTGGAAGTTTATTTATGCTATGACTGCTACTGATCCTCATTTGGTAAATAGTGTGGTAAAAAGAATAATTAAACGTAAATTTAATAAATTGGTGGATGAATTTAATCCTGATATTATTGTTACGGTACATCCGGTATTTAATAGTACGGTTGTTGATTTGTTGGAAAAAAGAAATGATAAGAAAAAGATTAAGTTTGCTACTGTTTTTGCTGATCTTATTTCTATTTCTCCTCTTTGGATTGAACCAAGAGCTGATTTGATGATTGCTCCGACGAAGTCTGCTTGGGTATATGCGATTAAAAACGGTGCTGATGAAGATAAAATGGCTATTATTAATCTCCCGGTTAGAAAAGAAATTTTAAAAGCCGGTGCGAAAATTAAGATGATAGATGAAAAGGCGATTCGTGAAAAGGAGAATATTGATTTCTTGATTATGAGTGGTGGAGAAGGATCCGGAGATATGGGAGCCACTATCGAAAAATTGCTTAAAATTCCGAATTCTCGAATTTCTGCGGTTGCCGGTAGAAACTCTAAGTTAAAAGAGATTTTAGAAGCTAAGTTTAGGGATAATTTAGATAGAGTTACTATATATGGGTATGTTAAAGATGTTGAAACATTAATGGTTAATAATGATGTTGGAATTGTAAGAGGTAGTCCGAATGTGCTTATGGAATGTATTACGTGTACTTTACCGGTTATTGTTACCGGGGCTCTTCCGGGTCAAGAGGAAGGAAATATAGATTTTATATTGCTAAATGATTTAGGACTTCTCTGTACTCGCCGAAATGATTTAATAAAGACTGTCAACAAACTTATTGTTAATGATAAGGAAAGACTTATTAAAATTAGAAAAAATCAATTGGCTTTTAGAGATTTAGATGCAGGTAAAAAGATCGTTGACAAAATTTTAGAATTATATGAAGGGAAATAGGAAGAACTTGTTGAGCAGGCGAAACTTATGAATTCTTTTATGAAGATGGCGTATTGGTATTAAAATAGAGGGGAAGGATAGTAAAAATGATAACGAATAAGGATATTGAGTATGTTGCAAGTCTTGCAAAATTGAAATTGTCTAATGAAGAAAAGGAAACTTTAACTCGTCAAATGGATGGAATTGTTGAGTTTGCGAATAGGATAAGTGAGCTTGATACTGATAATGTTGAGCCTACTAATCATATTTTAAAGGTGGAAAATGTTATGAGGGAAGATGTTGTTATTCCTTCGTATGAAAGAAATGAAATTATAAAAAATGCCCCTGTTAAAGAGGCAGGATGCATTATAGTACCGAGTGTTCAGTAGAGTTTTTATTTCAAGGTTGGTACTTAAAAAGATAAGAAAGGAAGAATTATATGGAATTGTGTGAATATACTGCACATAAGCTTGCAGAAATGTATAGAAATAAGGAGACTACTGTTCCGGAAGTAGTTGAGTCGGTATTTAAAAGACTTGAAGAAATTGAACCTACGGTTAAAGCGTATATTTCTTTGGATAAAGAAAATGCGTTAAATAGAGCGAAAGAAATTCAAGCTGAGTTTGATAACGGAGCCGATTTACCTATGCTTGCCGGAATTCCTATTTCAATTAAAGATAATATTTGTACAAAAGGTGTTAAGACTACTTGTGCATCTCGTATGCTTGAGGATTTTGTTCCTCCGTATAATGCTACTGTTATTGAGAAGTTAAATGAAAATAAATGCATTTTAATTGGTAAGACTAATTTAGACGAATTTGCTATGGGTGGATCTACTGAGAATTCAGCTTTTTATAAGACTACTAACCCTAATAATGCTGAGTGTGTTCCGGGGGGATCGAGTGGCGGTTCGGCTGCGAGTGTTGCCGCTAATGAGGCTATTATTTCCCTTGGTTCGGATACCGGTGGATCTATTCGTGAGCCTGCATCTTTTTGTGGTGTGGTTGGTTTAAAACCTACTTACGGTACAGTTTCTAGATTTGGTCTAGTTGCGTTTGCATCTTCTCTTGATCAAATTGGTCCTTTTGGTAAAGATGTTACGGATTGTGCCTTGGTTTTAAATGCTATTTGCGGAAAAGATGAAAAGGATGCTACGTCTGTTGATACCGGAATTATAGATTATACGGAATGTCTAAATGACGATATATCCGGACTAAAAATCGGACTACCTAAAGAATTTTTTGGAGATGGAATTAATGCTGAGGTTAAAGAGGCTATTTTAAATAAGGTTGAAGAATTAAAGAGTAAAGGCGCTACGGTTGAGGAATTTTCAATGCCGGTAGTGGATTATGCTTTGTCTATTTATTATATTTTGTCTTCGGCTGAGGCTAGCTCTAATTTGTCAAGATTTGATGGAGTTAAATATGGATACAGAAGTAAAAATTCTGATACAGTTAATGAAATGTATGAAAATAGCAGAAGCGAAGGGTTTGGACCGGAAGTTAAAAGAAGAATTATGCTTGGAACTTATGTTTTAAGTTCTGGTTATTATGATGCTTATTATAAAAAAGCTCTAAAGGCTAGAACATTGGTTGTAGAAGAGTTTAATAAAGCTTTTAATAAGTATGATGTTATTATTGGGCCAACTGTTCCTACTACTGCTTTTAAGATTGGCGAGAAAGTTAATGATCCTCTGCAAATGTATTTGTCGGATATTTGTACTGTACCTGTGAATATTGCGGGTGTTCCTGCGATTTCTGTTCCAATTGCTAAGGATAGTAAGGGACTTCCGATAGGTATTCAGATTATAGGTAAAGCGTTTGATGAAAAGACGATTTTAAGAGTTGCACATAAATGTGAAGAGTAGGAGTGAGATTATGGAATTTGAGAGTGTTATAGGGTTAGAGATACATTCAGAGTTAGCTACAAAGACTAAAATTTTTTGCGGATGTACTACGGAATTTGGCGGAGATGTTAATACTCATTGTTGCCCGATTTGCACCGGTATGCCGGGTACTTTACCTATCTTAAATAAGAAAGTTGTTGAGTATGCTGTTAAAGCGGGACTTGCTATGAATTGTGAGATTTCTTTGTTTAGTAAAATGGATAGAAAGAATTATTTTTATCCGGATACGCCAAGGAATTACCAAATTTCTCAATATGATTTGCCGATTTGTAAAAATGGTTATTTAGATGTTGAGGTAAACGGGGAAATTAAGCGCATTGGTATTACGCGAATACATATTGAAGATGATGCCGGTAAATTACTTCATAATGCATGGGGAAATGGCACACTAGTTGATATGAATAGATGTGGAGTTCCATTGATTGAAATTGTAACTGAGCCGGATATGAGAAGTTCGGAAGAGGCTAAAGCTTTACTTGAAAAGATTAGAACTATATTAAAGTATATACAAGTATCTGATTGTAAGATGCAAGAAGGTTCACTTCGTTGTGATGTAAACGTTTCTATTATGCCTAAAGGCTCAAGTAAGTTCGGAATGAGAACTGAGATGAAGAATATCAGTTCGTTTAGTGCTACCGGTCATGCTATTGATACTGAAATTAAGAGACAAATTGAAGTTGTCCAAAATGGAGGAGAGATACATCAAGAAACCAGACGTTGGGATGAAGATAAGGGCGAAAGTGTTGTTATGAGAACTAAAGAAAATGCTCAAGATTACAGGTATTTTCCTGAGCCTGATCTTGTACCAATTGTTTTAACAAAAGAGTACATTGATGAAATAAAAAATAATTTACCGGAATTACCGGATGTAAAGAAAGCAAGGTATTTAAAAGAGTATAATTTAACTGAATATGATGCTGAGCTTATTTCGTCTAATCGTGAGTTGGCTGAATACTTTGATAAAACAGTTTCTTTCGGGGCTGTTCCTAAAAATGTTAGCAACTGGATTTTAGGTGATATTTCTAAAGTACTAAATGAAAGAGAGATTTCTATTAATGAAATTGAGATTACACCAAAAGTGTTGGCTGAGTTGTTAAATGAGATTACTAACGGAACTATTAGTAATACTGCCGGTAAGACTGTTTTTGAAGAAATTTTAGCTACCGGTAAGTCTGTAAAAGAGATTATTAATGAAAAAGGTTTAGCACAAGTTAGTGATGAAACTGCGATTTTAGAGATGGTAGATAAGGTTATTGCGAATAATCCTCAGTCGATAGAGGATTATAAACGTGGAAAAACTAATGTTGTTGGCTTTTTAGTTGGACAAGTTATGAAGGAAAGCCGGGGTAAAGCTAATCCTCAAGTCATTAATAAAATCATTTTAGAAAGGGTATCAAAGTAGTTTTCTATTCTATATAAAGGAGAATATAGATGATTGATTTTACAAAAGCAATAGAAGAATTAAATAATTATAAAGGTTCAGAGAAAAAGAAAACATTAATATATGAAAATAAAAAGTATTTAGTAAAGTTTCCGGATCCCATAAGAGAAAAAAATAAGGATATATCATATATAAATAATGCATTTTCTGAATATGTGGGAAGCAACATATTTAAATTGGTTGGTTTTAACACACAAAATACTATTTTAGGGAAATATGTGTATAACGAAAAAGAAAAAATAGTTTGCGGGTGTGAAGATTTTACGGATAATGATAATATTTTATATGAGTTTGAAAGTTTGGCATTAAGTACTAATCCTGATAAAAAGATAGGAACCGAATTATCAGATATTCTAGGAGTTGTAGAAGAAAGTAAAATGATAGATACCATTAAGACTAAAGAGAAATTTTGGGATATGTTTATTATAGATAGTATTATTGGAAATACAGATAGACATAATGGTAACTGGGGTTTTTTATTAAATAATAAAACAAAAGAAATCTCTTTTGCTCCAATATATGACTGTGGGTCATGTTTAAATCCAATGTTAGAAGATAGCGAAATTGAAAAACTTAGTGAAGTTGAACTAAAAAATTTAGCAATAAATAGCTATTCATGTATAAAAGAGAATGATAAAAAAATTAATTATATGACATATATAAAAAGTAGAAAAAATGAAGAATGTAATAATGCTATATGTAGAATGTTTGTAAAAATAAATATAGATGAAATTAATAGGTTTATAGATGAAATACCATGTATGTCGGATATTAGAAAAGAATTCTATAAAAAAATAATTATGGTAAGATATGAAATTTTAAAAGAGGTCTATAAAAAGATTAAATAAAAAGACAAGTAATAAGTTTTTTATGAAGATATATTATAACTAGCTATATAAAAATAGCATTAAAAGGAGTTTGGGAATTGTGGCAATTAAGATTTTAACTGAACAAGAGATGAATGAACAAAGAGAATATACAAAAAAAATAAAGGAATTGGTAAATGGTAATAAGTATCACATATATACAATGGGTTGCCAATTAAATGAAAATGAGTCTGAAAAACTTGCCGGTATGGTAGAGGAAATGGGGTATATTAAAACTGAATCAGCAGAAGAGGCTGATTTGGTTATATTCAATACTTGTTGTGTAAGAGAAAATGCAGAAGACAAGATTTTAGGACAACTTGGTTATTTTAAGGCTCTAAAACGCAGTAAACCGGATATGGTTATTGCATTAGGCGGTTGTATGGCTCAAGAGCCTCATATGGTGGAAAAGTTTAATAAAACATATGGTCAGCATTTGGATATAATTTTTGGTACTCATAATTTATACCAATTTCCGGAGCTTTTATATAAAGCGATAACAGAAGAAAAAAAAGTTATTGAGATATGGGATATTGATGGTACGATTGCTGAGGATATACCGATAAAGAGAGACAGTGACATTAAGGCGTCTGTTACTATTATGTACGGATGTAATAACTTTTGTTCTTACTGTATAGTTCCATATGTTAGAGGTAGGGAGAGAAGCAGAAATCCTGAAAATATAATTAAAGAAGTTAGCCAACTTGCAAAAGAAGGTTATAAAGAGATTACTTTGCTTGGGCAAAATGTTAACTCATATGGTAAAGATTTAACAATCCCTGTATCTTTTGCAAAATTGCTTGAGAAAGTTTGCGAAGTTGACGGCATAGAGCGAATAAGGTTTGTTAGTCCTCATCCTAAGGATTTTTCAGATGAATTGATTGATTTAATCGCAAAAGAGCCTAAGATTTCAAGGTGCCTTCATTTGCCATTACAGTCCGGTAGTAGCAGTATTTTAAATAGAATGAATAGAAAGTATACTAAAGAACAATATTTAGCTTTGGTAGATAAAATTAGGAACAAAATTCCTGATGTTTTGTTTACAACGGATATAATTGTAGGATTTCCGGGAGAAACTGAAGAAGATTTCTTGGATACTATTGACGTTGTGAAGAAGGTTAGATATTATTCGGCATTTACATTTGTTTATTCTAAGCGCGAGGGAACTCCGGCGGCGAATAGAGAAGACCAAGTTGATGAAAAAGTAAAAACTGAGAGAATAGGAAGACTTATAAACGTTGTTAATGAGATTTTAGAAGAAGAAAATGTAAAGTTGGTAGGAACAGTCCAAAAAGTTTTAGTTGAAGGTCATAGTAAGACTAATGAAAACACGCTAACGGGAAGAACGGATGGCGGAAAAGTTGTCAATTTCGAAGGTTCAGACGAACTTATCGGAAATATGATAGATTTAGAAATTACGGAGCAGAGAAAGTGGTATTTAACGGGTAAATTAAAAGTTCAATAACTTATATGAAGCGGAGGATAAAGTTAGTGGAATACGTTAGTATCAAAGAGCAAGAAAGAAAAGAAAGAGAAATTGTAAAAGAACTTACGGATATTTTGATAAAAAGGCCATTAGAAGAAAGTGATTTAACTGCGTTAAGGAAAAATATTAAAGATATAGCTGACCTTGAATGTAAAGCGTATCAAATTGGCTTAGAATTTGATGAACATAGTGTTCAAAAAGCGGAGGACGAGGAGGAAACTTTACTTGGATATTCCAGTGAAGCTGAGGATATAACTAAGGATGTTGCTATTTGGGTTAACATTGATTATTTTTATGATAAATTTTTTAAATCCGGCGATAAAGCTCAAAGAATTAACGGATTAAATGAACTACTTATGACCACTTATCATGAAATAGAGCATTCTAAGCAAAATATTTTTGTTAAGCGAAGTCGCCTAAGACCTGAGGTTTTAGAATTAGCTTATGAAATGGTAGTAAAATTGGCGAATGATGAGACTTTTTATAATTTTAACTATGATAGATTAACATCCGAGACATATGCAGATATATGGGGAAGGTTTAACACAACGCAATTGCTTTCCGGCAATATTCCGGATGATATAATACAAAGATTAAAGGAAGCTAATCGAATTAGTGATGCGGTTAGTTTAACCAATTCTAAAATTGGGAAAGTGTACAGAACCGGAAAAATGGAGCCTAGAGGTAAGTTCTTTAGAGAAATGTGTGATTTATATGTAAAACGTTATCCTGATACTTTATATAATTATCCTATACTTCAAAAGGTATATGACGAAAAAGGTCAAAGAAAAGATTTAGAGCAAATTTTTGAACAGATGATAACAGATGGTAGGAATGTTGTACATAAATATTCTTCTTTGGATAAGAAAATAGAGAATGTTTTCCTTTTACAACAAGAATATTTAAATTGTACCAATTTCTATTTTGAAGTTATGGGATCGCTTATTTCTAAAGCAACCGAAGAAGACTATAAGAAGATTTCGGGTAAATTCGGAACCGGTAATTTAGTAGAATATTTAACTAGAATGGAACAATATTTTAATGAAAAGGCTATGGATAAATTAAAATACATAAAAGTAGCAAAAGAAATGAATATGCAACAAATGCTACTTGAAGATGAGAATTTGGTAGAAGAAGAACTTAAATCTCAAATTAATTCGATAGTTAGATTTCAAAACGGTTGTACATTTAATAAAATTGCGGATAAGCTACTTAGAGAAGGTGGACATATAAGAGGCACAAGAGAAGTATTAAGTATGGATATGAAGAAAAGAAGAGAACTTTTTGCTAATTCGCTTATTAATATTTATGAGGCTTTTGAGAATGAAAATGATTATGAAAAAAGAGCTTTTAATGAAAAAAATGATATTGATGAGGTAATTGATGCGTTGTATTTTAATCGTTTTGAGGGATTTATGAAAAACAAAACGATAGAAGAAGGTAAAATGTATGAATTCGGTAATGAAGAAGTTACTAAAATTGCACAGATTTTAAAAATTGCTAAAATTTTAACACGTGATAGCAAAAGGGATTATTTTAATGAGTTTTTAGCAATTCCTGATGTAAATAAATTGATTGGACTTCTTGAAATGGATAGAAGCGGTTTCCTAAAAGAATGCATAGGAAACGGATTTAAAAAGAAAGGGTATCCTGAAACGGAGGCGGAGCAAGGAAAATATAAAGAATATATTCGCGGAGTTTTGGATAATGCTGAGAAGGTGCAACTACTAAACGATGAACTTCCTAGGGTTAAACAAAGAAGTAGAGATAGTAGATGTAGGTAGGCTAGAATAGGAGATTGAAAGAAAATGGCAGAGATGACGCCAATGATGAAGCAGTATTTACAGATGAAAGAGGAAAATAAAGATGCAATTTTATTTTTCCGCTTAGGAGATTTTTACGAAATGTTTTTTGAGGATGCGGTTTTGGTTTCACGTGAGCTTGAACTTACGTTGACTGGTAGAGATTGTGGGCAAGAAGAAAGAGCGCCTATGTGCGGAATTCCTTATCACGCGTCTGAAACATATATTTCGCGTTTAGTTAAAAAAGGATACAAAGTTGCTATTTGTGAGCAAATGGAAGATCCGAGATTTGCTAAAGGTTTGGTAAAAAGGAAAATAATTAGAGTTGTTACTCCAGGTACAGTTATGGAAAGTATAATGCTTGATGAAAAGAGTAATAACTATATTTGCGCTATATATAAATTGGGGATTAATTTTGGATTGGCTAGTGCGGATGTTACTACAGGTGAGATGTCTTGTACTGAATTTCTAGGCGGTGGAAGTTTCATGAGCTTGCTTAATGAAATGGCACGTATTAAGCCATCTGAAATTGTTGTTAATTCTGCGTTATTTTATGAAGAAAATGAGATAGGAACGATTAGAAAGAGATTTAGCAGTTTTACTTCTATGGCAGAGGATAAATTCTTTGACAGAGGAGATGCTATTAATTTAATAAAGAAACACATTGAAAATTTTGCTGAAAACAAAGAAAGGTTCTCTCTTGCATATATTGCTACAGGAGCTTTATTTAGGTATCTTTCTGAAATTCAAAAAGCTAATTTAGAACACATAAATAATTTAGATGTATATGAATCTGAAAAATATATGAGTATAGATATGGCAACACGTCGTAATCTTGAAATTACTGAGACAATGAGAGATAAATCAAGACGTGGAACATTACTTTGGGTAGTAGATGATACTAATACAGCTATGGGAGCAAGAATGCTTCACAGCTGGCTTGAGAGACCGCTTATTGATGTTGGCAAGATTACTAAAAGACACGATGCGGTTGAAGTATTAAAGAATAATCCTATTTTGCGTTCTGATGTAATTGAAAAATTAAATAAAATTTATGATATAGAACGTCTTAGTGGGCGTATTGTATATGGCAGTGCCAATGGTAGAGATATGGTGGCATTAAAGCTTTCACTAAAAAAATTACCGGAAGTAAAAGAAATTTTGACTCAATTTGATAATCCGCTTTTAACTGAATTAAATGATAACTTAGAATTAGCGGAAGATGTTGTAGATATTATAGAAAAGGCTATTGTTGATGAACCGCCTATTA
>CAYYWT010000006.1:0-25046 GCA_964475435.1 uncultured Eubacteriales bacterium | reverse complement strand
GAAAGCTGGAAGAATTGCTGCTGAAGGTATTGTAAAGGCTTATTTATCTGATGATAAGAAAGTAGGAGTTTTGCTTGAAGTTAACTCTGAAACTGACTTTGTTGCTAAAAATGAAGAGTTCCAAACTTTCGTTTCCAATGTTGCTAAATTAATTGCTGATGAAAATCCTGCTGATGTTGAGGCATTGAAAGAATTGAAATATGAGAATGAAACTGTTGGTTCTGCATTTACTGCATTAATCGCAAAAATTGGTGAAAATATGAATTTAAGACGTTTTGTTCGTGTTGCCGGAAATGTATGTTCATATACGCACGGTGGTGGAAGAATTGGAGTTTTGGTTGAAGCTGAAAGTGCATTAGATAGCGAAGATAAATATGAAGCTGCTAGAGATGTTGCTATGCAAATTGCTGCTATCAATCCTTTATATTTGACTAAAGAAGTTGTTCCTGCTAGTGATGTTGCTAAGGAGAAAGAAATTATTGTTGCTCAAATTAAAGAAGATCCGAAGAATTCTAGTAAGCCTGAACAAATTATTGAAAAAATGGTTGATGGAAAAATCAATAAGTTTTATGAAACAAATTGTTTATTACAACAAGAATTTGTTAAAGATAGTGACCTTAAGGTTGAAAAATATTTAGCATCTAAAGGTGTTAAATTGACAAACTTTGTAAGATTTGAAAAAGGTGAAGGACTTCAAAAGAAAGAAGAAAACTTTGCTGAAGAAGTTATGAGCCAAATTAAGTAGGTTAAAATTTATATCATTTATTCTTTAGTTTGCATAATATAGCGTAGAGGGGATATTTATGGTTGGTAATATTACGAGTGTTCATGCCTCGAACTTAATACGTTCAAATGCAAAAGTTATTGATATACGTGATAAAAATGAGTTTAAAAAGTCTCATATAAATGGAGCAGTGAATATTGGAATTAATGAGGTTGAGAAAGTATTACAGTTATTCCCTAATAAGAATGAGAAAATAATTGTAGTTTGCTCAAAAGGAATTAGAAGTATTGCTGTTGCCGAGGAATTAAGTGATATGGGATATAAAAATGTTTATAACCTTATGGATGGTTATGAAAAATATAAATTATTGTAAAAAAATCCGCTGATTTGTAGCGGATTTTTTTAATTAATTTCATTTAGCTATTGTAATAAGAACGAATTTGTCGATATCGGAGTCGTATGTGTTCCATAAAGTCGGGGAAAAAACTGAAATTGGGAAAATGTTTGAATAGATTCTGAAGTCTAGTTCGGAATCAAATTCAACATAAACTTTGTTTTTAAATGAGGTTGGATGGATATTTACAATTCCGAAACCTGATTTTTGATTATGATACTCGCCGTGTTTTAATAAAGATAGCAGTATGGTATTAAAAACGCGGTATTCAATATTACGTCTTTTTAACATGCCCAAGTATTCATCAACTTTAGAAATGTCAAACTGAGCCTCTGTTACTTTTCTCTTTTTCTTAGAAAAGCCTTGATACCAAAAACGATAAGAGTAATCGTTGATTACCAAAAAACATTTCATATCATAAGGGATTGCCGAAAAAATTTTGTCTGATTTTGCAGGGTTTATTGAATACTTATTGTAAATGAAATTTGCTAACTCCTTGTAATTTTTTAGGTTGAGATTTGGATAATCCCATATGATGGTGTGTGTTGGAAATTCGACTCCGATAGAGAAATTTCTAGAATTGTTTAATTTCACTACTATGTTGTATAAAGCGTATGTTGGAAGCCTTTTTCTATGCACATCTTTTTTTAATTCTTCCTTGGTCTCGTTTCTTAAAGTAAGTAGAGTAGAGGCTACTGTGAAAGAGGAGTAATTGGAAAGTCTTGCGATTAGGATACGATTGTAGATGGAATTTTTTAAAATGAGTTCGCGGATTTCGGTAAAATCGTTTAATGTAGCCATTTTCAGTCTCCTTTTAACTTATTTTCCTTAGCAAAAAAATATTTGCTAATATTGATGTAATAGAATTTTGCATACATATAATATCATTTCTTTGCTTTTAAGTCAACAAGTTATGTTTGGGGCAAAGTTGAATAGTAACGTTGAATTTGTATTTTTTTGCTTGCAAAGGTAAGTACATTTATGTATTATTTAGGAGGAGGTGTTGCGGATGCAAACAGATATAGAGATTTCAAAAAGTGCGAATATGGAAAAAATAACTGATGTAGCTAAAAAAATAGGTATAAATGAGGATGAATTGGAGCTATATGGTTTTTATAAAGCTAAAATTAGTAATAAGTTACAAGATAGAGTAAAAAATAATCCTGATGGCAAACTTGTTTTAGTTACGGCAATTAACCCTACTCCGGCAGGAGAAGGAAAAACTACCGTAACTATAGGATTAGGTCAAGCGTTAAATAAAATAGGCAAAAAGTGTGTAATCGCTTTAAGAGAACCGTCACTTGGCCCGGTTATGGGCTTAAAAGGCGGAGCAACCGGAGGTGGATATAGTCAGGTTGTGCCGATGGAGGATATAAATCTTCATTTTACGGGAGATATGCATGCTTTAACTTCCGCGAACAATCTTATTTCTGCGGTAATTGATAATCATATTTATCAAGGTAATGAGTTAAATTTTGATTTAGAGAAAATAACTTGGAAAAGAGCTATGGATATAAATGATAGGACTCTTAGAAATATAAATATCGGATTGGGAGGAAAGAGTAACGGAGTCCCTAGAAATGATGGATTTAACATTACTGTTGCGTCTGAGATAATGGCTGTATTGTGTTTGGCGAGTGATATATTTGATTTAAAAAATAGAATCGGAAATATTATTGTAGGATATAATGTTAACGGAGAACCTATAATGGTTAAAGAATTAAAAATAGAGGGAGCCGTTACAGCTTTGTTAAAAGATGCTATAAAGCCTAATTTAATTCAGACATTAGAAAATACGCCTTGTATTATGCATGGTGGCCCATTTGCTAATATTGCTCACGGATGTAATAGTGTTATTGCAACGAAAACAGCGTTAAAGCTTGCGGATATTGTTGTTACAGAAGCCGGCTTTGGAGCTGATTTAGGAGCTGAAAAGTTTTTAGATATAAAATGTAGGATGGCTGGATTGAAGCCGTCTGCTATTGTTATTGTTGCTACGATTCGTTCTCTTAAATATAATGGTGGAATGGCGGTTGAAGAGTTAAAGACGCCTTCACTTGATCATTTGAAAAAAGGTATTGTTAACTTAACTAAACATATTGATAATATGAAATTATATGGTGTGCCTGTACTTGTTACGGTTAATAAATTTTTTAGTGATACTGACGAAGAAATTGAGTATGTAAAATCTGTTTGTAAAGAAGCTAATGTTAAGGTTTCGGTTTCTGAAGTATTTGCTAAAGGTGGAGAAGGCGGAATAGAGTTAGCAAATGAACTTGTAGAGACTTTTGAGAATGAGAAACCTCATTATGTTCCTATTTATGATGAAAATGATTCTATAAAAGAAAAAATAGAAACGATTTGTAAAAAAATATATGGAGCAAGTAGTGTAATCTATACTGAAAATGCGGATAGCCAAATTAAAGAATTAGAGAGATTAAATTTAGATAAAATGCCGGTTTGTATGGCTAAAACTCAATATTCATTATCTGATGACCCGAAAAAACTGGGAAAACCTGAAAACTTTGATATAACAGTTAGAGAAATAAGGATTAGTAATGGTGCGGGATTTATTGTTGCACTTACAGGTAAAATTTTAACAATGCCCGGACTTCCTAAAGTACCTGCTGCTGAGAAAATAGATGTACTGGAAGACGGAAGTATTGACGGAATTTTTTAAAAAATCTAGGGATTAATGACGTGGAGGAGTGGCTAAATTTTTGACTTTTTTTAGAGAATATTGTATGATTATAAAATGATTTGTAGATTTTGAGGAGATGGATTTTATGAAAAAAGAAGTAGATTTATCTAAAGTTAAAGGAAGTGCTAAGAATTTCTGGGACGAATTTATGGCTTTTGCTATGAAGGGGAATGTTGTTGATTTAGCTATTGGTATGGTTATTGGTTCTGCTTTTACCAGTATTGTTAACTCTTTGGTTAAGGATATAATTACGCCTTTGATTGGGGCTATAACCGGGGGACTTAATTATTCGGAATGGTTTGTTTCGTTAGATGGTTCGAATTATTCAACTTTGGCTGAAGCCGAGACTGCTGGAGCTGCTATTCTTGCTTATGGTAACTTTATTACTGCGGTTATTAATTTTTTGATAGTTGCGTTTGTGATTTTTATTGTGTTTAAGAAGTTGCTTGTTATACATAAAAAAGCGGAAGTTGCTCCGCCTAAACCTACTGAAAAAGAGTGTAAGTATTGTAAGACAAAAATTCATGTTGATGCAACTAGATGTCCTCATTGTACATCTGAATTAGAGTAGAAGAATATATAGTGAAGCTAATGACTTGGTAAGACATTAGCTTGAAAGGAAAATGAAAAATGAAATTACTTGCGATTGATACGTCTAATAAAATTGCTTCTGTGGCAGTTTTTGATGATAATAATTTTTTAGGTGAGAAGTTGAGTAGTGACCAGAAAACTCATTCCGAAAAGCTTTTACCTATTATTGATGAGTTACTTTCTGAATTAAAGTTAAAGATTTCTGATATTGATTTATTTGCTGTGTCTGTTGGTCCGGGATCTTTTACCGGAATTAGAATTGGAGTTGCGACGATTAAAGGTATGGCTCAAGCTTTAGATAAAAAAGTAATCGGGGTTACGTCGCTTGAAGGACTTATAGAGCTTGGAAATAATGAGAATGTTTGTGCTGTTATAAATGCGAAACACGGAAATGTTTATGCTCAAATTAAGTACAAAAATGAACTTGGAACTCCTGATTGTGTCGAGATTTCTCAACTTTTAAACGAGTTAAAAAATTTAGAGGGAAAATTCGTAATTGTTGGAGATGTGACTGAAGAATATGGAAATTTATTTTTATCTGAAATAAATTGTGATATTTTAGATGAAAAAATTGAAACGAGTTTAAATATTGGCAAAGTTGCGATGAATAAATATTTTGCAGACGAAAGCTTGGCTAAAAATCCAAATGAGGTTAACCCGATTTATTTAAGGTTAGCTCAGCCTGATAGAGGTGTGTAGAAAAAAATATGCAAAAAATTGTTATAGAAAAGATGAGTATTGACGATATAGATAATGTGTTAGAGGTGGAACAGGATTGTTTTTCTGTTCCTTGGTCAAGAGATTCATTTGTAAGAGAGATTACTAATAACGGAGTAGCATTATATTTAGTAGCGAAAATAGGAAATAAAGCAGTTGGATATATAGGTGTCTGGAAGATTATAGATGAAGGGCATATTACTAATGTGGCGGTGCATTCAAAATACAGAGGACTTGGCGTTGGTAATAAATTAGTATCTACACTGCTTTCTTTGTGTAAAGAAGACGGAATAAACGCTTTTACTCTTGAGGTAAGGCGAAGTAATGTCATTGCGCAAAGTTTATATAAGAAGTATGGCTTTGTTGAATGCGGAGTTAGAAAAGGTTACTACCAAGATAATAAAGAAGATGCTGTTATTATGTGGCTTAAATGAGTTTTTTACCAAAGGAGAAAAATAGAAATATTTTTATATTTCTAAATAAAGATACGGAGGATGAGTGATTTGAAAGAATTAGATTGCAAAGAATTAAAGTTTTCTTGTGATGAGTCGATGTTTAAATTTAAAACTACGAAAGAGGTTACGCCGTCAAGAGAGATTATAGGTCATGGTAAAACTGCTAAGGCGTTTGAATTCGGGCTTAATATCGGAGCTAAAGGATATCATATCTATCTTTCCGGATCTACTGGAACAGGTAAAACAAGTTTTGCAAAAGACTATGTGAAAAAATTTGCTAAAAAAAGAGAAGTACCTAATGATTGGGTATATGTATATAATTTTGATGACCCTAATCAACCGCTTGCGATAACTTTGCCAGCAGGAAAGGGTAGAGAATTTGCTGACGATATGGAGGAGTTTGTAAAGACTATATCTTCCGAACTCCCTAAGGCGTTTGATAACAATGATTATGAAAATGAAAAAGGAAGAATTCTTCAAGAGTTTCAAGATCAAAGAACCGAGCTTGTTGAGAAACTTAATAAAATAGCTGAAAAACAAGGGTTTAAGGTTAAAACTACTCCTAGTGGTATTTATTTCTTGCCGATTATTAACGGACAAGCTTTAAGTGAGGAAGAATTTAATGATTTAGATGACCAAGTAAAAAATAGGATTATGGCTAAGTCCGGAAAAGTTCAATTAAAGACTATGGAAACTATAAGAAAAATTAAGGAACTTGAGAAGGAAACTGAGGATAGTATTGAAGAATGGGAAAATCAAACAGCGTTATTTGCTGTTGGTGTTCACGTTGATGATTTGATGAGTAAGTATAAAGAATATCCTAAGATAGTTAATTATTTATATGAAGTCCAAAAGGATATTTTGGAGAATATAGATAAATTTGAGGAAGAGGAAATACCTGATGATGCTCAGATGTTACTTCAAGGAATGTTAAAAAAAGAAAATGATTCTCCGACGAAGAATTATAGAGTTAATTTATTGGTTGATAATTCTAAGACTAAAGGAGCACCTATCGTTGTTGATTATAATCCGACGTTCTTTAATTTAGTAGGAAAGACTGAATACGATAATGAATTTGGTGCTATGACGACTGATTATATGAAAATTAAGCCTGGATTACTTCATAAGGCTAATGGTGGATATTTAATTTTACAAGTTAAAGATGTTTTGCTAAATCAAATGTCTTGGGAAGCTCTAAAAAGATGTTTAAGAACCGGAGAAGTGCTTATTGAAAATATGAAGGATCAAATGACTGTTGTCCCGGTTTCAGCGTTAAAACCTGAGCCTATTCCTCTTAATGTTAAGGTTGTTTTAGTTGGCACGCCTGATATTTACCATTTGCTATGGGAAGCTGACGATGATTTTACGAAGTTGTTTAAAGTAAAGGTTGAATTTGAAGAAGAGATGGATAATACTAGTACTAATATTAAAAAGCTCGTTGGTTTTATAAGTGCTTTTTGCGAAAAAGACGAGACTTTACCGTTTGATCCGAGTGGTGTGGCTGCTGTTGTTGAATATGCGTCCCAGTTAACCGATGATCAAAATAAGTTATCTACGAGGTTTACTGATTTAATTCAAATTTTAACTGAAGCTTCGGCATGGGCTACTACCGAGAAGGCTGAGACTGTTTCGAGAGAACACGTAAAGAGAGCTATGCTTGAGAAATTAAATCGTGTAAATAATTATGATAAAAGAATGCAAGAAATGATTTTAGATAATACGATTATGGTAGATACGAACGGCTCAGCTGTTGGACAAATTAACGGTTTATCGGTTTTAGATCTTGGAGATTGTATGTTTGGTAAACCTTCAAGAATTACTGCTAATACATTTATAGGAAAATCCGGAATTGTTAATATAGAAAGAGAAGCTGATATGAGCGGAACATCTCATACTAAGGGCGTTTTAATATTAAGTGCGTATATTGGGGAAAAATATGCTCAAGATTTACCATTGGCTCTTACTGCCAGCTTATGTTTTGAACAGTTATATGGTGGGGTAGACGGGGATAGCGCGTCTAGTACTGAAATCTATGCTATTTTATCCAGCCTTTCTGATGCTCCGATTAATCAAGGAATAGCTGTTACAGGATCTGTTAACCAAAAGGGTGAAATTCAACCGATTGGAGGAGCTACTCATAAGATAGAAGGGTTCTTTGATGTATGCAAAGCTCGTAAACTTACAGGTAGCCAAGGTGTAATTATTCCTTACCAAAATATAAAAAATCTTCATTTAAAAGATGAGGTTATAGATGCTGTTCGTGAAGGTAAATTCCATATTTGGCCTGTTAAGACTATTGATGAGGGAATTGAAATTTTAACTGGAATTCCTGCGGGAAAGAAGAGAAAAGATGGTACATATCCTAAAGGTAGTATAAATTCTATGGTATACGATAAATTAAGACGTTATGCGTTAACGGTGGTTAATTTCGGTAAAGAAGAAGCAGGAACGAAAAAGTATTAAAGATTAAGCCGAGGGGCTGTAAAAAAACTCACAAAATTTATAAAGTACATTGCTTTATTTTAATGATAAACGAGTTTTTTACAACCCCTTTTAGCGTAGTAAGTAAAGTAGAGTTTTGTGTAGAAAAATGTTTGGAGGAATTGATATGAAAATATTTATTAAGAAGATTTCAGAAATGGGAACGGAGTTTAAAGATGAAATGAAAATTGAGAGCTTTGTGAATAATGGCGATGAATTAAAAATGATGAAACCTATTTCTTTTGAAGGGGTTTTAAAAAAAGGAGACGATTTTGTTGAAGTAAATGGGAAAATAAATTTGGAATATACTACTTCTTGCCATTTATGTGGAACAGAATTTGACCGTAAAGAGAAGATAGACATAGTTGAAGTTTATAGAAGAGAACCTACAGAGGATGAATATTTACTTTCCGGAGATGAAATTGAATTAGATGAAATGATTTTAGATAATTTAAGACTTAAACTTCCTGTAAGATTTTTGTGTAAGGAAGATTGTAGGGGCGTTTGTACAAGGTGCGGAAAAAATTTAAACTTTGAGGAATGTAAATGTGAAGAAGAGACTAAGTCTTCTCCGTTTGATGTGTTGAAGGATTTAATGTAATTTTTAAGAAATAAAATATTGAAAATATGTAATGTTTTCTGATTATTTGACGATACTTTAGTGTGAAAAATTATAATTTACTAATGAAAAGGTGAGATAGAGAAATGGAAGAAGAAATTGCAGTTCTTGCTAAAATTCCGGTTACTATACCGTTTACAAGCATTTCTTTTAATATTGTGATTACTGAAGTAATAGTTACGTCGTGGATTATTATGGCGTTGCTTATATTATGGGCGTATTTAGCTACCAGAAAAATGAAAGCGATTCCGGCGGGTTTACAAAATTCGGCGGAAATTGTTGTGGAAACAGTTAATAATTTCGTTAAAGGTCTTATGGGGGAGAAGCATTATAGAGCTTTTGCTCCGTATATTGGAACTTTAGGACTGTATCTATTGTTTTCCAATACTCTAGGGGCGTTGTTTTTTGCTAAACCGCCGACGAGAGATTTTTCGATTCCGGTAGCTTTGGCGATTATGACTATAACTTTGGTTATTGGTTCGAGTATTAAATATAGAGGCGTTAAAGGGTGGTTTAAGTCTTTATTTGCTCCTACTCCGATAATGTTTCCGTTTAATTTACTTGAATATATAATAAAACCGTTATCATTATGTATGCGACTTTTTGGTAATATTTTAGGAGCGTATATTTTAATGCATATGTTAATTCATTTTCCTGTTGTGCCATCTGTGGCGTGTCTATATTTTGACTTGTTCGATGGTGGACTTCAGGCATTTGTATTTGTCCTTTTAACTACTCTTTATGTCTCTGAGGCTATTGAGGTTGAGGAATAATTTTTGAAAGGTGGTGGAATAAATGGCAACAGGAGCAATTGCGGCTGCAATCGCAGTTTTCACAGGTATTGGTGCCGGAGTTGGTATTGGTATTGCGACAGGTAAGGCTGTTGAAGCTGTTTCAAGACAACCTGAAGCGAGTGGAAAGATTCAAACAGTTTTATTGTTAGGTGCGGCTTTGGCTGAAGCTACAGCTATTTATGGCTTGGTTATAGCGCTTATGGTAAAATAGTAAAAAAATTATCCGGGCAGGGCGAAAACGCCTTGTCCGAAAAAGATTTTTAAAAGTGGGTGTAAATAATGTTTAAATTTGATGAAGCGTTTTTTTCAAATTTTTTTATAACTATAATAAATTTGTTAGTTTTGTTTTTTATATTAAAAAAGCTTTTGTTTAAGCCGGTTACTAAGTTTATTGATAATAGGAACGGTAAAATAGAAGATGCTATAAATTCTGCTAATTCTCTAAAAGAGGAAGTAGAGAATATGAAACTTGAATATGCTGATAAATTAAAAGGCGCCGGAGATGAAGGCAAGAAAATAATTGAAGAATATAGGGAACGTGCTGATATGGAGTACGCGTCTGCGATTGATACAGCTAAAAAAGATGCTCAAAAAATTATTGAAGATGCCAGACGTGAAATTGATGTTGAAAAAGATAAAGCTATTGCTGAATTAAAACAAGAGGTTGGAAATCTTGTTGTTTCTGCGAGTGAAAAAGTGATTAAGAAGAATATGGATAATGAAACGAATAGAAAACTTATTTCAGAATTTATTGATTCCGGAGTTGCATAGAGGGAGATGAGAAGTTATGCCGGCTTTAGAAAAACGATATGCGGTTGCTTTAATGGACGCGTTAAAAGTAAAAGATGAACAACTTAAGACTGATGAAGATTTGGCTAAAATTGCATATATGTTTAATAATAATTTACAATTCAAAAAAATTTTACTCGATCCAAGACTTGAACCGCGTTTGAAGTCTGATATCGTAAGAGAAATCTTTGGTGAGGATAATCCGATGCTTGTAAGTTTTATAAGTTTGCTTATTGATAAGAATCGAATTAAGTATATTGACGGTATATCTAAGGAATATAGTGAACTTGCGAGAGTTAAAAATAATGAAATTAAGTTGAAAATTATTAGTGCAACAAAATTGACTGATGATGAAATAAGCGGTATAACCGATAAATATAAAAGAATTTATAATGCTACTAATGCGAGTTACGAGCAATTTATAGATGAGAGTGTTATTGGCGGAGTAAAGGTCATAATAGGAAACAAAGTATATGACGGAACTATAAAGACTCAGCTTAATAATATGCTGTAAGGAGGAGATTAGGTTGACGATAAAACCTGAAGAAATCAGTGAAATATTGAGGAAACGAATTGAAAATTATGAAACTACGATAAAAACTGATGAGGTAGGATATGTAATTCAAGCGGGAGACGGTGTTGCTAAAGTTTATGGCTTAGACGATTGCATGTGCGGAGAGTTGATAGATTTCGGAGACGGAATCTTGGGAATGGCTATGAACTTAGAAGAAGACAATGTAGGATGTGTTTTGCTTGGTGGAGAGAAAGTTGTAAAAGAAGGAACAATGGCTCGTCGTACCGGGCGTTCTGTTAGTATTCCGGTTGGCGAAGAAATTATAGGAAGGGTAATTGATTCAATTGGTCGCCCGATTGACGGACTTGGAGATTATAAAATCGAGGGTTACCGTGATGTTGAGTTTTTAGCTCCCGGAGTTACTACTCGTGAATCTGTAAATAAACCTCTACAAACAGGAATTTTAGCTATTGATTCTATGGTGCCGATTGGTCGAGGACAAAGAGAGCTTATTATAGGAGATAGACAAACCGGTAAGACTGCTATTGCTATTGATACTATTATTAACCAAAAAGGGCAAGATGTTATTTGTATATATGTTGCGATTGGTCAAAAGGGTTCTTCTGTTGCGGGGGTTGTTGAAACTTTAAAGAGATATGGTGCAATGGACTATACGATAGTTGTATCGTCTACGGCGAGCGATCTTGCTCCTGCTCAATATATTGCTCCATATGCCGGCTGTGCTATTGCTGAGTATTTTATGTATGAAAAAGGAAAAGATGTTTTAATTGTGTATGATGATTTATCTAAACATGCTCAAGCTTATCGTGCGATGTCTTTAATACTTCGTCGTCCACCGGGACGTGAAGCTTATCCGGGAGATGTTTTCTATCTTCATTCAAGACTACTTGAGCGTGCTGCTAAAATGGATAAAGCTCATGGTGGCGGTTCAATAACTGCGTTGCCTATAATTGAAACGCTTGCAGGCGATATTTCCGCATACATTCCGACTAATGTTATTTCAATTACTGATGGTCAGATTTATTTAGAGAGTGAGCTTTTCTTCTCAGGTCAAAGACCTGCTGTAAATGCCGGACTTTCTGTATCTCGTGTTGGTGGTTCTGCTCAGATTAAAGCTATGAAAAAGCTTGCCGGAAGAATAAGAATTGATTTGGCACAATATCGTGAACTTGCTGCGTTTGCACAGTTTGGTTCGGATTTGGATAAATTTACGAAGGACAAATTAACGCAAGGTCAACGTACAGTTGAAACCTTAAAACAACAACAATATTTAACATTACCGGTTGAAAAACAGGTTGTAATTTTATATGCGGTTGTAAATGGTCATTTATCCGATATAGAAGTAAAAGATGTTGGAAGATTTAATACAGGACTTGTAAAACATATTGAGGAGAAGGTACCTGAGATTTTAAGATCTATTGCTGAGACTAAAGAATTAAAGCCTGATATGGAAGAAAAATTACTTAAGGCTATAGATGATTTTAAAACTTGGTTTAAGGTGTAGATAAATAAAGAGGTGAAAGATTTTGGCTAATGCACGTGAGATTAAGCTTAGAATTAAAGGAATTAATGAGACTAAGAAAATAACTAAAGCTATGAAATTAATATCTGCGTCTAAGCTTAAGAAGGCAAAGCTTATGCATGAGGCGACTATGCCGTTTTTTAAGAAAGTTCAAGATACGATGACTGATATTTTAGCACATATGCCGGATATTGAAACTGTGTATTTTGATAAAAGAGAAAATAAAAAGGATAGAAAAATCGGTTACATAGTAGTTGCATCCGATAAAGGATTAAACGGCGGATTTAATCACAATATTATAAAATTGGCGGATAGTATAATTGATAAAAAGAATTCTGTTGTATTTCCTATCGGAAATGTTGTGGTTAATCACGTATTAAAAGAGGGATATGAGGTTATTCAAGATTTCGGTTATAACGGAGAAATTAATGATATTTCTGTTTCTCAAGAGATAGCAAATCACTTAATTGATATGTATAAGCTCGGAATGATTGATGAGCTTCATCTTATCTTTACTGAGATGGAAACTGCTTTAAGTTTAAAGCCTAGAGTAATTAAACTTCTTCCGCTTGAAAAGAAGGAAGTTATTAATCCGGAGAAAAAGAGTGATGAGTTTATGAAATTAGAACTTGAACCCGCTCCGGAAACTGTTCTTAATGTTTTAGCTTCTAAATATGTAAAGGGAATTTTATATTCAGGATTGATTGAATCGTATGTAAGTGAACATTCTGCTCGTATGAACGCTATGGATAATGCGACAAGTAATGCCGAGAAGATAATAAAGCAACTTACGTTAAATTATAATAGAGCAAGACAAGCTGCCATTACTCAGGAAATTACTGAAATCGTAAGTGGTGCAGCGAATGTTTAGTGGACGGAATGATTAAAACCGTTTGCTATAATGATGGTAAGTTATTCATACAGTGTTGTTAGTTGTATGATATTTGAGTTTTGTAAGAAGGAGTGGTTTTTTGTGGGTGAAGGAAAGATAACGCAGGTTATTGGTGCAGTTTTAGACATAAGGTTTGAAAAAGAGGAATTGCCTTCTTTGTATAATGCGATTCACATTCCGTTTGGTGATTCTTTTATTGTAGCAGAAGTTATGCAACATCTAGGAAATGATACTGTGCGTTGCGTTGCTATGTCGGCGACGGAAGGATTAAAGAGAGGAATGAAAGCGATAGACACAGGAGCACCTATTTCCGTGCCTGTTGGAGATGAAGTTTTAGGAAGAGTTTTTAATGTTTTAGGAGAACCGGTAGATGATTTGGGAGCTCCTAAATCAGCCGACAAATGGGCAATTCATAGAGATCCTCCGGCGTTTACAGATCAAAAGCCTGTTACTGAAATCCTTGAAACAGGTATTAAGGTTATAGATTTATTAGCACCTTACGCTAAAGGTGGTAAAATTGGACTTTTTGGCGGTGCCGGTGTTGGAAAGACTGTTTTAATTCAAGAATTAATTAGAAATATAGCTACTCAACATGGTGGATATTCTGTATTTACCGGTGTTGGAGAACGTTCTAGAGAGGGTAATGATCTTTGGAATGAAATGAAGGAGTCGGGAGTTATTGAGAAAACGGCTTTAGTGTTTGGTCAAATGAATGAACCGCCTGGAGCGAGAATGAGAGTTGCTCTAACCGGTCTTACTATGGCTGAATATTTTAGAGATGTTCAACATCAAGATGTACTTTTGTTTGTAGATAATATTTTCCGTTTTATACAAGCCGGTTCTGAGGTTTCTGCGTTACTTGGAAGAATTCCTTCAGCAGTTGGTTATCAACCGACTTTAACTACTGACGTTGGAGCGTTACAAGAACGAATTGCGTCTACGAAGAATGGTTCTATTACGTCTGTTCAAGCAGTTTATGTTCCTGCTGATGACTATACTGATCCTGCTCCTGCAACGACTTTTGCACATTTGGATGCAATTACTGCGTTATCTCGTTCCATTTCGGAACTTGGAATTTATCCTGCGGTTGATCCTCTTGAATCGTCGTCAAGAATTTTAGACCCTAGAATTGTTGGAGAAGAACATTACAATACTGCACGTAAAGTTCAAGAGATGTTACAAAGATATAAAGAACTTCAAGATATTATTGCGATTTTGGGTATGGATGAATTATCTGATGAAGATAGACAACTTGTATTTAGAGCTAGAAAAATTCAAAGATATTTGTCTCAACCGTTCTTTGTTGCTGAGCAGTTCTTGAATATTCCGGGAAAATATGTTCCTGTTAAAGATACAATTCGTGGATTTAAGGAAATAATTTCGGGAAATATGGATGAATATCCTGAATCTGCTTTCTTTATGGCAGGTCCGATTGAAGATGTTATTAAAAATGCTGAAAATATGAGTAAATAGATGTTTTAAAGTGAGGGAAGACGATGGCTAAAACTTTTAAATTTGAGGTTGTAACTCCTGAAAAAGTTTTTTATTCCGATGATGTGGATATGATTATTTTTAATCGTGAAGATGGCGAAATGGGTGTTATGGCTGACCATATGCCTATGGTTGTTGCTGTAGATGTTGGGATACTTAAAATTGTTAAGGATGGGGTATATAAATTTGCGGCGATTAGCGAAGGATTCCTTGAAATAACAGGTAAAGGTGTAACTGCTATTGTTGATGCCGCTGAGTGGCCTGAGGATATTGATATTGAAAGAGCCGAAAAGGCTAAAAAATTAGCTGAAGATAAGTTAAAGGAGTATAGGAAGAATAAAGAAATGGAAACATTACTTAAACTTTCGATATTAAGAGCTAACAATAGAATTAAAGTTGCTAAGAATAGATAAGCTATAATGTGTGTGCTTTGCAGTCACAATGCTTTTTTAGACTTGAATAGTTAACAAAATTATGGTACAATGATTTTATGAGGTGTATACATTGTGAAAAGCCGTATATATCGTAGGGGGGAATTAATTTGAAAAGATTTACCAAAATATTTAGTATTGTGATTACGTTAGTAATTGTTTTTAGTAATTTGTCATTAGCAACTTCATTTTCAGATTATGAAGCTGTAGAGAATGATAAAACTAGTGAAATTGTAGGAACTATTGAAGAAGGAACTGAAAAGGTTGCGACTACGGTAAATAGTTTGGCTTATACGATAGTTGAACAAATAAGCGATAAAAGTCTTCCCATTTGTGTAATCCTTATATTGTGGGGGTCGATACAATATTTTATCCTAGGTATAAGGAATTTATATAAGAAACGTCAAGGTATGTTACTTATGTGGGGAGCGTTTACGTTCCTTGTTATAGCGAAAATAGTTAATTTTGTATTTTGGTTTTTTACTAAAATAGCGTAGATGTTTTAATTTAAACAGGGTGGTGAGGATATGAAAGTTTTATTTGCAATAGGTACTGAAAAAGGTGCTAACCAAATTATTGATCTGTATAAATCTACTTATGGTGAGAAGATTGAGGCGACAAAAGTATTCTTTTTTAGGGCACTGCTTGAAACGCTCCGAAAAAATAAAGACTTTGATAGAATTGTCATTCACGAAGAGTTAGAACCAACTGGTTCTAAGAATCAAGACGCGATAGATAAATATCTTTTTAATAATTTAGATAAAGTTACTGATGAAGCTGGAAGAGCAGATATTATTATTATATGTACTGAGCGTAGGCAACAAAATGACAAGTTTGTTAAAACTTTGTTTAATTTGGGGATTTACAATGTCTTAACCGGTCAAGATAGGACCGTTGGTAAAGTTTCTGAGCTTATAAATAGACCTAGAACGAAAAAAGATGCTAAAATGTTTATCGATGCAGATTTGACCGAGAATCCGTATGATGCGGTTGATGCAGTTGATGAGATGGAACTTAGAAATATTATAAAATATTATGAAAGAAATATTTTTAGCGAGGAGAAAATTGTTGCTGGGTTTGATAGCTTATATGAGCAATATAATTTTGACAAGTTGAAACAGATTGTACCGTTTTTACCGGAAAGAGCTAGAGATATTTTACAGCAAAAATCCAGTAAGTATGTAGCTTTGATGAGCTATACCCCGGGAAAAGGCGGAAGAAAGCATAAAGATGAACCGGAAAGGGTAAAGGTAGTAGAAGTTCCGGTTTATATAAATCGAGTGGAAAAGATTGAGGAAGAAAAGCCGGAACCGAAGGTAGTAGAACCTAAGGTTGAGCAGAAAAGTGAGAAACCGAAAATAGAGCCGAAACCGCAAGTTGAAGAGCCTATGGTAAAACCGTCGGTAGAAGAAAAGAAATTTGAAATGCCAAAAGTAGAAGTAGTGGAGCCAAAGATAGTAGAACCGAAAGTAGAAGCTCCAAAAGTGGAACGAAAGGTAGAAATTCCGCGAGTAAAGTTGGAAGAACCGAGGATAGAAGAAACTAAGCCGGAAGTTCCGAAGGTAGAGAAAAAATTTGAGGTTCCAAAAGTAGAAATTGTGGAGCCGAAAGAGATAGAATCGAATGTAGAGATACCAAAAGTAGAACCAAAGGTGGAAGTTCCTCATGTAAAATTGGAAGAAAAGGTAGAAGAACCAAAAGTAGAGATGCCGAAGGTGGAAGTGGCAAAGCCAAAAGTGGAAGAATCGAAAGTAGAGATGCCGAAGGTGGAAGTGGCAAAGCCAAAAGTAGAAGAACCGAAAGTAGAAACGCCGAAGGTGGAAGTAGCAAAGCCAAAAGTGGAAGAACCGAAAGTAGAAATGCCGAAGGTGGAAGTAGTAGAGCCAAAAGTGGAAGAACCGAAAGTAGAAACGCCGAAGGTGGAAGTAGCAAAGCCAAAAGTGGAAGAACCGAAAGTAGAAATGCCGAAGGTGGAAGTAGTAGAGCCAAAGGTAATAGAACCGAAAGTAGAGATGCCAAAAGTTGAGCCTAGAGTTACTCAACCAAGAGTAGAAACGGTTGAACCGAAGATTGTAAGACCTACAATACCTACTCCTGAGCCTCCTCAAGCTCCGAGATACCAACCACCAACGCGTATGCCTTCAGTAGAACCTCAAATTCAAACTGTAACTCAAGTTATAGAAAAAGAGGTAATTCGTGAAGCTTATGAAGCTCCTAGAGATTATAAGAAAGCGGTAGCGTTTATAGGTGCACACAAAACCGGCTCGACATTTTTGATTACTGCTGTTGCGACTGCTCTTGCAAATAAAGGAGTAAAAGTTGCAATCCTTGATTTAACGAAAAATAAAGATACTTATACAATATTTACCGGAGATGACGGTGAAGAAAGAGACATTGCCGGAAATAGTTTAAGTAACCTTGTAATTGGTCAGAATCGTCCGTTAAAAGCGGGAAATATTAGCGTATATACCGGAATTCCTAGAACTGATAGAGTGCCTAAGTTTGATGTATATAAGGTTATAGAGACTGCAAAACGTGAAAATTCGGTTGTTTTAATTGATTGTGACTTTGTTACATCTCAAGAAGTATTTAGATATGTTCAAACGATATATGTAGTACAAGATATGGATATATTGAATGTTTTACCGATAACGATGTTCTTAAAAGAGTTAAAGAGCAACGAAATTGATTTAACCAAAGTTGCTGTTATAGTAAATAAACATATGAAAATGTCTATTAGTGCTACTAAGTTAATTGAGATGCTAACATTCTATGTAAATCCGGAAGTGTCTGTTTTTGAAGAACTGCTTCCAAAGAATATGAGAAGGTTTATTGTACCGTTTGACGAGCAAAATTATTTAAGATATATGGAAAATTTGTGTTCGCGTAAAATGAATTTCTCAGGATTCTCTGATGAGTTTAAACAGGCGGTTGCGATTATTGTTCAAGATGTGTTTCCAATAGGCGGATCGAGAATGTCGCATAGACAGCAGGGAAATGATGATAGTTTTATTAAGAGTATATTTAGAAAAAGGTAATATCAAATTGATATTACCTTTTCTTTTAAATAATTTAATAAATCAGCGTCTGATTTAAAATCAAAAATAATTTTATAGGCGAAAAGTTCTTGAAACTTTTTACCGTACTTTTTATTTATTTCATAATCACCGTATTTTCCGTCTCCGATTATCGGATGACCGATAAAAGCTAGATGAGCACGAATTTGATGAGTTCGTCCCGTTATCAGTTCAACTTCTAAGTAACTGGTTTCTTTATCTTCTGAAATAACGGTATACTTCGTGGTAATTGGCATATAGCCTTCTTTTTTAGCAGAATTTATATATACCAAACTTTTTTTACTGTCTTTAAATAAATATGCATTTAATGTAGCGGATTTTTGCTTTAGATGCCCTAGTACTCGGCATTTATAGAATTTTCTTATTTCTTTAGATTTTATTTTTTCTTCAATTATTTTTAATGTTTCTTTATTTTTTGCAAAAAGTACAAGTCCACCGGTATTTCTATCTAATCTATGGCAAGGGTAGACATTTTCCGTATGAAGGTATTTTTGTACTAGTTCAAGTAAGGATTTATCTTCTTTGGAGTTTAATACTTCTATTCCTTGAGGTTTATTTACTACGATTAAATTGCCGTCTTCAAACACGATATTTATTGATTCATCCGGCATTTTCCAATATATTTCTACGATATCATCTGAGAATACATTTATATTTTCTGATATTCTTTTACCGTTTATTTTTATATCTTTTTTCCTTAAAAGTTTTTGAAGAGTAGAATAAGGAATTTGAGGGTATATTAAATTTATAACTTTTAGAATTTTTTGGTTATTATGATTTTTGGAAATGGTAAATGTTATCATACATTTTCTCCTTTTAAGAGTTATTTTAATTCTGCGATTGTTACTCCTAAATCGCCTTCTCCGTAATTTCCGAGTCGGTAACTTTTTACGTGAGGGCTATTCTTTAAGTATTCGCTAACTGCTTTTCTTAAAATTCCTTCGCCTTTTCCGTGGACTATCCGTATTGTAGTTAAATTCGCAATAAGTGCATCATTTATATACTTATCTAGTTCGTATAAGGCTTCTTCTACATGCATATGACGTAAGGATATTTCGGTAGATATTTCTTTAGCTTTTATTGCTGAACTTACTGATATTTTTACATTGTTAACAGTAGTTTTTTCTTCTTTTACCGGTCTTAATTTCTTTATGTTGATTTTAGATTTCATTATACCGGCTTGGATAAATACATTTCCGTCTTTATCCGGCATAGATAGTATAGAGGCTTCTTGACCAAAAGAGGGAATATACACAGTCATTCCGATAATTATATCAAATGGCTTGTAATTATCTTCTTCGATAGTACTTTTTTTATACGTTTCGGATAATTGTTTCTTTATTTTACTTCTTGCATTATCTAATTTTTTAGCAACATCTAATTCTTTTGATTTTTTAGCTTCTTTTATTTCACGAATACTTTCTTTAGCAGTTTCTTCAGCGGATAATAATATGTCTGTTGCCTCAGCACGTGCGTTTTCAATTATTTTATTTTTATATATTTCTAGTTTTTCTTTACTTTCACTAAGTTCTTTTTTTAATTCTGAAATTTCTTTCAACTGTCTTTCGCTTTCGGCTTTTTCAAAAGCTATTTTTTGTTTATCTTTTTGAAGTTCTGAAATTACATCTTCAAAATTTTGTTGTTCTTGTGTTATGAAGTTTTTTGCATTGTCTAAAATTTCTTTTGCAAGCCCAAGTTTTTGGGAAATTGCAAAAGCATTACTTTTGCCGGGTAGACCTATTATTAGCTTATATGTTGGATTAAGCGTTTCAACGTTAAATTCACAAGAGGCGTTTTTTACTCCTTTAGTCGTTAGGGCATAAGTTTTTAATTCGCTATAATGGGTACTGGCAACGGTGCAAGCTCCTTTTTTATATAAGTATTCGAGAGTCGAAATAGCCAGAGCAGATCCTTCAATCGGGTCAGTACCGGATCCGAGTTCATCAACTAACACAAGAGAATTTGAATTAACATTTTTGGTTATTTTTATTATGTTTGTCATATGAGATGAAAATGTACTTAGGCTTTGTTCTATACTTTGCTCATCTCCAATGTCAACAAATACTTTATCAAATACAGCAATTTCAGACGATTCAAGACAAGGAATAAATAAGCCCGAGTAAGTCATTAAGGTAAGTAGTCCGATGGTTTTTAATGTAACAGTTTTACCGCCTGTGTTAGGGCCTGTTATAATTAATGTTTTAAAATCTTTTCCAAGGAAAATGTCAATTGGTACAACTTTATTTTTGTCAATTAAAGGATGACGGGCAGATTTTAAATTTATATATCCGTTTTCATTTAATTTTGGCATAAAGCCATTTATATCAATGGCAAATTTAGCCTTTGCGAAATAGAAGTCAAGTTTTGAAAGTGATTTTGTAAGGTAATTAAGTTCGTCAGTTATTTCTGTTATTTTTTGAGATAATTCGGTTAATATTTTTTCTATTTCTATTTTTTCTACTATATATAATTCGTGGATTTTATTGTTAGCTTCAACTATAGCAAGCGGTTCGATGAACAATGTAGAGCCTGTGGAGGAAGAATCATGCACAAGTCCCGGAACATTACTCTTGTATTCTTGTTTTACAGGTATTACATATCTTTCATTCCTTAGGGTTACAATATTTTCTTGAAGATATTTTGAATATGAATTACCACGTATAATTGAGTTTAGTTTTTCTTGAATTTTTACTTCTTCGTTTTTTATTTGTGTACGTATTTTTAAAAGTTCAGTAGAAGCGTGGTCAGATATATGGTCTACGTTATCTATTGCGTGGTAAATATTATCTTCGACAGAGGGATTTGAGTATAAGTTCTCAAAGATATAGGAAAGGATAGGTAAATTTTCTTCACATTGAGAGTAATATTTTTTTAAAGCCTTTGAGCCACGAAGAGTGTCAGCAATATTCAATAATTCTTCAGGCGATAAAACAGAATTTATTTCAGCACGTTTTATAGCGTTCCTTATGTCGTGAATAGATGAAAAAGCAGGAGCTCCGAATTGTAGAATCATTTTTACAGCTTCGTCAGTTTCGGATAAATTTTCTTTTATTTCTAACAAATTAAAACAAGGCGAAATTTTTTCGCAAAGCTCTCTACCATATTGAGTAGAAGCAAATTCAACTAATTTATTTATTATTTTATCAAGTTCAAGTGTTTTAAAATATTTATTCATTTTTAAGTTCCTTTCTTTTAAAGTGTACAAAAAATTCATAAAAAATATAAAGGAATTTTATGTTAGTACACAGAAATTATATCAGAAGAAAGGAATTATAGCAATAATTCAAAGGAGGAATATGTTAATGGACGAGTTTAATGAAAACGACAATTTGGTTTCGGAGGGAGAACAAGTTAAAAAGAATGGTAAGTTAAAGATTATACTTTTAGCGTTAGGTGGAGTAATAGTTCTTAGTATAATTGTTTTATTGGTATTTATGTTCTCAACGTTAAAATATAAGTATTTTAGCTTAATAGGTAATGAGTTTTCTGTTCTTTCGGGATATGTTGAAAGCGTACAAAAAAGTGTGTTTGGAAGAATTTTAGATACTAATTTGGATAATAAACTTTCTATTAATACTGAAGTTGATGCTAAAGTTGAAACGGAAGATAAGGAAATTTTAGCGTGGCTTAATGGTTTTAACAGTATAAAATTACAAGCTTATGAAAATTCTGAGGCTAAAGATAATTATTTTGATTCAAATATTAAAATTATACTAAATGGAGAAGAATTTATCTTGGCTGATTTATTGAGAAAAAATGATGATTTTTTTGTTAATGTAGATAAGATAACTGATGGATATATATCAGCGGATAATACTAAACTTTCGGAATTATGGGAAAAGATTGGCTATAATGGACCTGATAAGCTTACTTCTCAAGTAGAAATTATTGAAAATTTTAAGATTTCGGATAATGAAAAAAATGATTTGAGTAAAGCTATGATAAGAGTAGGAAAGGCGTTTACCAAAGCTTTTGGAAAAGAAGATTTTTCTAAAGGAAAGGATACTCTAAATTATAATAATAAATCTATTGATGTTAATTATATTGATTTTAAGATGAATTCATTAGAAATGAATAATGGTATAATTTTTGCGTTGGAGCAACTTTTAAAAGAGGATAAAGCCATAGATGTTTTACTAAAGTTTTCTAATGCTTATGATAATATGTGTATTCAAATGGGATATGAAGTTGTGCCGTTTACTCGCGAAGAGTTTGTCGAGGCTATTACTTATATTTATGATGAAGTTAAAAAACTTGAATTTAGTGAAGAAGATGGGATGATAATTAGACTCTATTATGAAGGGAATAATATTGTAAAGGCTGAAATTTATAATATGAACTATACAAGTAGTGTGTTAAAGCTTGTTATGATAGATGATGGTAGGGAAAGATATTATGAGTATAATAATGGTCTTATGAGTTATGTAGATAATGTTTATATGGCTGAAAAGGATATATGGACACATACAATTGATGTAAATTATATTAATTATGAAACCGGCGATTTCTTAGAAGAGTATAAGAATACGCTTGTGTTAACTTTAGACGGTTCAAAAGAAGATAAATTAAAAATAATTATGACTTCGGATAATGGGAATTTTGAATATGTATTAGAGGGGATAATAGATAAGAATGAGAAAAAAATCAATTATAGTATGATTGCGTCGGATGATATGTCAACAAATAATATTGATGTAAAGTTGAGCATTTTAGATAAAGCTGAATTTGAACAAAAAAACATAGAGAATGCATTTGATACTTCTATTGCGACTGATGATGAAATTAATGCCCAAAAAGATAAAATAGTAAAGAATTGGAATGATTTTTCTACTAAAAATGCGGATAAGATGACTCAGTTGTATACTGCTATATCTATTTATGCCGGCTCTATGGCTCAAACAAGCAGTAATTATACAATTACGGAATGATGTGGAGGAAATTATGAGATTAGATAAATTTTTAAAAGTTTCAAGGGTTATAAAAAGAAGAAGTGTTGCAAATGAAGCGTGTGATTTGGGACGTGTTAAAATTAATGATAAAGTTGCGAAGGCTTTTTCAGAAGTTAAGGTTGGAGATTTGATTGAAATTAAGTTTGGCGAAAATTGGGCGAAATTTGAGGTTTTAAACTTGACTCACAGTATAAAAAAAGAAGATGCTGAGAATATGGTTAAATTAATTGAGGAGTAGAGAAATGATTGAAAAAAACAGAGAGTATGTAACGAACATATTGGATATGACGCATGAGGGAGCCGGTGTGGCTAAAATTGATGGGTTTGCCGTGTTTGTTGATGGGGCTATTACAGGTGAAACTGTAAAAATAAGAATTGTAAAAGTCACAAAGAATTTTGCTTATGGTAAATTACTTGAAATTATAGAGGCATCCGGAAATAGACGTCCGGTTAGTTGCGAAAATTTTAAGAAATGCGGTGGATGCAGTTTACTTCATATGTCTTATCCTGCGACTCTTGAATTTAAGCGTAAAGTGGTAAAAGATTCGTTTAAGCGAATCGGTCATAGAGATGTTGAAGTTGAAGAAACTTTAGGAATGGAAGAACCTTACGCGTATAGAAATAAGGTTCAGTTTCCTGTTGGAATGAAAGATGGTCGTGTGGTAACGGGATTTTATGCGGGACGTACTCATAACATAGTTCCTGTGACAGATTGTTCTATTCAGTCCAGGATTGCTAATAAGTTGATTAACAATGTTAGGGAGTTTTTTAGAGACAATAAAGTATCGGCATATGATGAGAATACGAGAACTGGTTTTATGAGACATGTCGTAATAAGGAATTCGGAAAAGTCCGGGGAGATTATGCTTATTTTGGTTACAAACGGTGAAGATTTTCCGCAAAAGGATAGGTTTGTTGAGTATGTTTTAGATAAGTGTAATAGAGTTAAGTCTATTATGCAAAATATAAATGATAAAAATACAAATGTTATTTTGGGAGAAAAAAATATAAGATTATATGGTAAGGATACAATAAAAGATTATATTGGGGAATTTGTGTTTAATATTTCTCCAAATTCTTTTTTTCAAGTTAACGCTAGACAAACGGAAGTTTTGTATTCAAAGGTACTTGAATTTGCCGGGCTTACGGGTAATGAAACTGTTTTTGATTTGTATTGCGGAATTGGTAGTATTTCGTTGTTTTTGGCTAAAAAGGCGAAAAGAGTGTATGGCGTTGAAGTTGTGAAACCTGCGGTTCAAAACGCAAAGGAAAATGCTAAAGAAAATGGTATTACTAATGCATTATTTTATTGTGGCAAAGCGGAAGTAGTTGTACCTAAACTTTACGAAGATGGAATTAGAGCGGATATTGTGGTTGTTGACCCGCCAAGAAGCGGATGTGACAAGCTTTTGATTGATACGATTTTAAAGATGAAACCGAAGAAGGTTGTATATGTTAGTTGTAATCCGGGTACGCTTGCTAGAGATGTAGAGATGATGGAAGGATACGAGGTGAAGTGTGTGCAACCGTGCGATATGTTCCCGTGGAGCTTTCATGTGGAAGTTGTTTCGTACTTGGAATTAAAGGAAATTGTTGATAAATAAAATATGTACCTTAAGAAAAAAACGAAAATACAGGGAAGATAATTGATATGAACCGATTATTACATAGAAGGAAATTATGTGATTTAACGCAGATGTTTGAAAAAGGTACAAATGAATTAAAAAAAATTAAGAAAGATAGTTGGTGGTATTAATGCATAAAGCAGAAAGAAATGAGTCACCAGTCGGTTTGTAAAGTATTTTGAGGAGGTACATATAATGAACAATAATGAAATTTGTAATATGGTAGACCATACATTGTTATCTCAAACAGCGGTATGGG
>CAYYWT010000005.1:0-26472 GCA_964475435.1 uncultured Eubacteriales bacterium | reverse complement strand
ATAGAATTACAGAAGAAAACGGATACCATCAAGATGTAGACTCATGGAACGCAGACAGTGGAGAAAATAAAACAGGAAAAATAGAAATAAAATTCAGTAACGGAACAAGCGACTATACAACGGATAGCTATATTTCTCATCCGGCATTTACACTTGGGACAACAGATTTAAAAGGCATATGGGTAGCAAAATTTGAGGCAAGCCGTAATGATGCAACAGCATCTAGTGCCGGTAGTGGAACAACTGTAAGTTCTAAACCCGGAGTAATTTCTTGGAGAAGTTTGATTGTAAGCGATATGTTTGATTACTCATATAACTTAAATAGAGACTTAGACTCGCATTTAATGAAAAACGTAGAATGGGGAGCAGTAGCGTATTTAACTAACGCAATAGGACGAATACCGTATATAAATAATAGTAGTAGTTATATAACCGGAAACGCAGGAGGAACTCAAGATGCAAGTAGTGCTTCCGGAGTAACAAACGCTTGGAATACAACAGGTGGAGTTAAAGCAAGTACAACGCATAATGTATATGGAATATATGACTTGTCTGGTGGAGCATATGAATACGTATCTGCATATGTAAACAATGAGAATGTAACTAGTTATGTGAGTAGCTTAGTAAATTCGTATAGTAACTACGGAACTAAATATGTAGATGTGTATCCAGTAGGAACAAGTGATAGTCAAGCTAATAACTATGCGGCATGGAGTGGTATAAAAGGCGATGCAGTGTATGAGACGAGTAACAGTTACTCAGGTACAGCCTCATGGGATGGAGATTACTCGAGCGCGCCGTATTCCCGCACCCCTGTTTTCTTACGCGGTGGTCGCTGCAGCTCTGCGTCTGGCGCCGGGGTCTTCTGTTTCCTCAGCGCTGGCGGCAATTCTATCGACAACCGCGGTTTCCGTCCCGTTCTCGCGATACGGTAGTGAAAGCTCTTTTTGAACGGCTTTGCCGCAAGGACGCTTTCACTTGTAGTGCGCAAGCGCACGACAGGAATCTGGTCCCTGGAGCGGTAACGCAAAATCGCTTAATTATGTAAGCTAATTATGGAGTAGAAAGTTGAAAGAATAAAAAAGAAGCTAAAACCGGGGAAGATACATTGTATCTTCCCCGGAAAATGGTTTAAAGTTAAGGATACATCCGTGTTTGCGGGTGTATCTTTTTTATTGCCTTATTTCATAAACTGTATAAGGGGTGAAAAAATGGGTTGTAATAGATGTGGTTGTTGTAATAGAAATTGTAATTGCGGTTATAATAATTTTTGTTGTCGTAGGAATTGCTGTAATTGTGGGAGAATGTGTGGATTTAATAATTGTTGCGGTCCTAATTTTGGACTATGTTGTCAAAATAATTGTTGCGGATGCAATGATTTTATTTCTCCTTTGTTATTTTGGGCAATTAGAGATATGACAAGATGCTGTCGATGTACTTATGTAGACAGGTATGCAAGATATAGTTGGTAAAACAAAACACAGGATACACCTGTGTTTTAAGGTTTTAAATGAATAATGAAAGAAGTAATTTTATCGCAAAATAGAATAATGCAAAATAAGCTAAATAAAGTAGTACTTTCTTTAAAGTATTTATATTCATAGTTATCAACGCCTTTCGAAAAATGCTAGAATTATTATACATTATTTTGACTAAAAAAGCCATACTAAAATAATAAAAACAAAAGGAATGATGAAAATATGTTTAAATCTATTTTAGTTTCGGGTATAACTTCTGTTTTAGTTATTGTTTTTGCTTTAGTAGGACTAGATAACATAGTTAGCGATAAGAAAAATAATACGGAAAATTTAGAATATATTTCATACGAAAGTGATAAGGTTAAAAATATAGAATTTGTCAATGAGGAAAGTAATTCAGTTGTTTCAACAAGTTCTGTTGTAGGAATTGCGGTTAAACAAAATTCAGGAAACAAACTTGCGACAACACTTGATAATAGTTGGAGCGTGGGAAGTGGATGTATCCTGGATTCTAAAGGTTATATAGTTACAAATTATCATGTCATAGGGAATGTAAAAGATGAAATATATGTTACTTTATATGGCGGAGAAGTTATAAAGGGAAGAGCTGTTTGGTCTAATAAGAATATGGATTTGGCAGTTATAAAAATTGATGTTGCGGGTCTTCCTTCTGCTATTATGGGGGATTCGGATAGTCTTAGAATAGGAGAGAAAGCAATAGCTATTGGAAATCCGTTAGGTTTTGAATTTCAAGGTACTTTAACTTCGGGAGTTATAAGCGGACTTAACAGAAGTATAGAGGTAGAAGGAAATTATATGGAAGATTTAATTCAAACTGATGCGAGTATTAATAGTGGAAATAGTGGTGGACCACTTATGAATGGTAAAGGGGAAGTTATTGGGATTAATACTGTAAAGGTTGCAAGCGCAGAAGGGATTGGATTTGCTATTCCTGTTAATCAGATAAAACCTATAATAGAAAAATTTAAGGAAACCGGAGAATTTAAGGAACCTTATTTTGGCGTTTTAGGATATGATAGAGCCATTACTTCAAGTTTTGCATCAAAAGTAATAATTGATACAGGTATATATGTATATGATGTTGAAAACGGAAGTCCGGCATATAAATCCGGAATAAAAAAAGGCGATATAATACTTTCTATTGATGATTTAGAATTAGATACGTTGTGTAAAATGAGAACAATTTTGTTTTCTAAAGAGATTGATGAAAAGATGAGAGTAAAAATTTTAAGAGATGGAGAAATCCAAGATTTAGTAGTAGCTGTTGGAACAAAAAGATAGTTACTATTTAGATTAATTGTTTGGGGCTGTAAAAAAATCATAAAATTCATAATGTATTGTACTGTACCTCGCTTACCAAAAATATTTTTTGTGGGAAGTGTAGAGTCAATTTATAAAAAATTTGTTAAGACCTTAAAACATTGACAGGTTACGCTTATTTAAATATAATATACTTAAAAGTTTATAAGTAAGGAGCGTAAAAAATGTTTCAAGATGAGTTTGAAAAGGGAGAATTTTCTTTTATTTTTATAAGAGAAGAACCGGGAGAAAATACGATAGAAGATATTAAAAATTTTATTACAAATAAAAAAGCCTTTTTCTTTTCAGCGTTAGAATTTGGAAAGCAAAATAATATAAATAGGCTATATAAAGAAATGAATATATTCTTTGAAATGAAGGATACATCTAAGAAAGAGGTTACTTTAGAAGAAACTTGTGATTATATTGTAAGTAATGCAAGGAACAGAATGATTTGGATAATAGAAGGAATTGAAGAAGTTATTGATGATTCTGATTTTTTAGAAGTAGAAAAGATGTTAAAGGCGTTAAAGAGTACTAACAATATGGTTATTTTTATATCTCATAGTGCATCATTTGCTAATAAATTTGAGAAAAGTAAACTTACTAAATATTTGATAAATAAAGAATTAAGTAATATAAAAAATTTTTATACGTTAAATCAAGAAGATAACATGTCTGCTGAGGATAAGTTTAAGTATTATGCTATTTTAGGTACGAAAAAAGAGTATAGGAATAAAGTTGATTATACAAAAGGGTTAAAAGCGAATATTATAGATGGATTTCTTAATAAAAACGGTTATTTTTATTTTGAACCTAAAAAGATATTAAAAAAAGAGCTTAGAGAAACTCAAATTTATAATATTATCTTGGAGGCTGTAGCTAAGGGTGCATCTACGTTAAACGATATTTCTGAGTATGTTGATATGCCGACTAGTATTTGTAATAAGTATATTACTGTTATGATTTCTTTAGGAATAATTGAAAAGATAAAACCAGCTTTCGGAAAAGATACAAGAAAGAGTAGATATAAAATTGTTAATCCTGTTATGAATTTTTGGTATTATTTTGTACCGGAAAATATAAGTGATATATCTCTTAATAAAGGAGATAAAGTTTTTGAAGAAAAAGTAGAAAAGAATATGAATCTTTATTTAGAAACTAAATTTCCGGATTTATGTAGAGATTATATTAATAAAATGAAAAAGGAAGATAAAATAAAATTAGATATTAAAGAAAATAATATTTGGTGGAATAAAGATGAAAAAATAGATATTATTGCCGGAAGCGGACTTGAGGCGATTGTTGCTGATTGTTTTTGGAATAAAGATAATGTTGGAATAGAGGAATTGAATAATCTTGAAAAAAAAGCAAAAGATGTAGACGTTATAGAAAGAGATTATTATTTGTTTTCAAAAGGTGGCTTTACTAAAGAGTTGTTGGAACTTGAAAAAGTAAGAGATGATTTGAAACTTATTTCTTTTTCGGATATGGTAAGTGATAGTTTTGTTAAACCTAAAAAAATCGGATTTTTCTTTTCAAAAAAATAAATATATATTATGTTGTCTAAATAAGAAAAAAAGAGTATAATAGAGGTAATATTATACTCTTTTTTTGTCGATAAATATACGGACGAGGTGGTAATGTGAAAAAAGGATTATTTTTTAGTTTTATATTTTTTGTTTTTATAACACTGAATATTTCTTTTGCTGAATGTCAACATACTTTTGAAATAGAAGATTTACAGTATGGAGTACATAACACGAAGTGTACAAAGTGTGGTTTGAAGGAAGTTCATAACCCATCCGGAAAATGGACATATGATGATTTAGGTGAAAATCATATTTTTAAGTGTGATGTTGCCGGTTGTTTATATGAATATAATGATAGTCATATTGGTGGAAATCACGAAAATAACGGAAAATGTAGTGTGTGTGGAGCGATATATCAAACTCACGGCTTAGATGTTGAAAATATAAAAACTGATGATACATATCATTGGTATAAATGTTCGTATAAAGATTGTGATTTTGTTTATGAAAAAGAGGAACATTTAGAGACGATTTATGTTGAATCTGATTTGACATATCATTGGTATAGGTGTGTTTTAACTGATTGTCCGTATAGATTTGAAAGCCAGAAACATTATGGTGGAAGTAGCAATAATGGATATTGCGAATATGAACTTTGTAACAAACTATATGTTGCTAAATTACAAATTAATGAATATGAATATGCGGAATATAAAGTTGGTGATAAAGATACTCTTGTAGCTAAGTTTATTCCTGAAGGTATAGAAATTCCTGAAAGCAAAGAGGGATATAAATGGAAATCCAGTATGCCGAATGTTGTAAAGATTGACAATGATGGAAATATAGAAACGCTTAGAGAAGGTATAGCGGTTGTTTCTGTTACATATGGCGAATATGAAGCAAGTTGTGTAGTTGTTGGTGGTGACTTAAGCTTTGAAGTAAAACCAACGGAGTATACTTTAGAAGTTAATGAGCAAGCTGAAGGAGAGATTAATGTTACTTATAAGGAAAAGAATAAGACAATAAATATAAATGAATACGTAGATTTCAGTGCTTTTAGATGGGATAAAGATATATTAAAAGTTAATATAAAGAAGGGATCAGAAAATAAAATTTTATTTAAAGCGATAAATGCATCAGAAGATCCGGTAGAAGTGAATATATGGCTTAATAATAAATTAGAGTGTATAAAAGATAAGATTGAAGAATCGCTGAAAAAGAATATTGTTAAATATAGCAAAGAAGAATTGGAATATTTAAAACAAAAAATTGACAACAAAGAAAAAACATATTCAGAAACAGAACTTAATGAATTCGATAAAAAAATACAATACGAAGAAATTGATATTCAAAAAGAACTATATAGAATAAAGAAAGTTATAAAAATTATAATTTATATTAGTGTACCGGAGCAAACTCTGAGTCCAAGTATAAGTACAAGCCCAAGTGAGGGGACAAATACAAATGGAGGAACATCAAGTCCAAACACGAGTGGAAGTACAAACTCTGGAGGAACATCAAGTCCAAGCACGAGTGGAAGTACAAGCTCTGGAGGAACATCAAGTCCAAGCACGAGTGGAAGTACAAGCTCTGGAGGAACATCAAGTCCAAGCACAAGTGGAGGTACAAGTCCGGGTGTAACACCAAGCCCTACTCCAAGTTCAAGTGGAAGTACAAACATAGAAGGGCCAAGTCATTCGCCTGAGGCACCGGTTGATGGAAATAGCGGAGCGGTTGTGAATAGAAGACACGTATGTAGTTACGGGGAATATTTCCCGGATCCGGAAAATCCTGAATCGGGACATCTAAAAAGATGTTATTACACCGAATGTGAATATTATACAAAAGGTATTGCGGGAACGAAGGCTGAGCATAGATATAAACATAATGATGATAAAGATGTTGATATGTGTATAATTTGTTATTATGAAAAAGGCAGTGGACAAACAGAACCGCAAAAAATACATTCTAGAGACTTTGGAATTGATATTTTACAATCTCAGTTTTTTGTTGTAAAGGATGAAACAACTGAAATAGATGTAATTATAACCGGAGTTGAAAAAGATTTAGCAATACAATATGGCTCTGTTTATGATAATAATTTAAAATGGACTGACGGAAGAAAAGATAATAATTGTATTACATTAAAATGGGATGTAAAAGATGAGTATGCAAGAGAAGCTTTTGACATTAAATTTGAAAAACGTGACGATGAAAGAATAATAACTGTTGAATTAAAAGATGGATATATGCAGCCTACAAGAACCGAAATGGATGTAACTGTTGAAAATAATTTTGGCGAAAAAAGATTAGAAACGATAGAATTAATAAAAGAAGCTCCGGAGAGAGCGCAATTTGTTTTAAGATTTACATCTGATGTGTTTAATTCGATTAAGGTAGGGGAAACAAAGGATATTACTATTTATTGTAAATCTTTATATGGATATGGAAAATCTGATCGTCAAGAAGTACAAGATTACTATAATAGTAAAAATCTTGTAAAATATGAAGATATACAGGTTACTTGGGAAAGTAGCGGAGGAATAACGGCAAGCGGAGCGTCTACGCCTGATTCAAAAGGATATATAAAAGGACAGGTTACGGGTGTATCAACTTCCGGTAATGAAGTTGCACAATTAATTATTACAGCAACGGCAAAGTATGAGAATGAAGATTTAGTAGATGAAATAGAAAGAGAATTAAAAAGAGGTATTTATGTTTATGAACTGGATTCTACTTCAACAAGTGGAGGCTCATACGGTGGTTCGAGTGGCGGAGGGTCCGGCAATTCTTCAGGAAATAATGGGGGTGGCAATAGTTCAAGTAAAGGAAATGCTCTTCCAGTTGCCGCAGTTTCTGTTGGACTTTTAGCAATAGCAGGCGTTGGACTGGCTGTGAATAAAATGACAAAGCGTTAATATCACGCTTTGTCATTAGGTTCAACATATAAAGTTTTATAGTTATCGTATGTTACCATACCCGGTTTTGCTCCGGGTATTTTTTTTACATTTTTTACTTGTGTATAATCGACTTCTACTTTTGAAGAATTTTTTAATTTGCTGTGGTACGCGGCAAGTGATGCAACTAAGTTTAATGTTTCATATGAAACATTATTAATCGGAATATTGTTTAATCTTAGGATTGTATGGGATCCGGGAGCATTTTTTACGTGAAACCATATATCATTTTTTGAGGCAATATGAAAGGTAAGTTTATCATTTTGAATGTTGTTTTTTCCGATTAATACTTTATAGTTCTCAAGTTCAAATTCTATTGGTTTTGAAGGTAGTTCTTTTTGCTTTTTTGCATTTTTCTTTATTATTCCTTGTTCCATTAATTCAAGTTTTATTTCTTCTAAATCTTCAATATACTTTTGAGTATAGATTTCATAAAAAAGACTTTCAAAGTAATTAAGTGAAGATATAATTTCCTCTTTTTGTTTTAAGCAGGCGATTTGTGTGTGTTTTAGTTTATTGTATTTTTTAAATATATTCTGTAAGTTTTCGGAGGCTGTTAAGTTAGGGTTTAGTTGTATAGTAGTTGATTTTCCGGTATAGTAATTATCGAGAGTAATTTCATTATCATAAGGTTTTATTTTGTATAAATTCGCACTTAAAAGTTCTCCGGTAATTCGTATATTTTCCATATCTTTTGTTGAGTCCAATTTATTTTGCGCAATTTCAAGATTTTTTTCATGTTTTGTTACTAATTTTGAAATAATATTTGCTAGTTCATTTTTAGCACTTTCTATTTTTTGATTCTCGAGCTTATTTGTATAAAAATAGTCAATTGCTTGAGATAAGAAATCAAATTTTTTTATATTGTAATTAATATCTAATGGTATAAAGTAAAAGTCTTTTGGCATATTATTTTCAAAAAAAACAACAGGTTCTATTTTTTTGTTGATAAAATTTGAAAACTCATCGAAAGATAGAGAACTTAGTGTGTTTGAAACGAATGTGCATATACCGGTAAAGTTTGATGATAACTTGTTGTTTGAGTTTATGTTGTCATATTCGGCTTTGGTTACTAAAAATGGGTTTAACTTATTTTGAGATGGTGGAAGTTGATATTTCCTTCCGGGCATAACTTCGCGTACACTACTTATTTCAAAGTCTATATGGCGAATAGAATCTATTATTGTATTAGATTCAGAAGTTAAAATTATATTGCTGTGTTTTCCCATCATTTCTATTATGAGTATTTTTATTTCTTTATCGCCTAGTTCGTTACTGGTTTCGAAAGTAAAATTTATTATCCTATCATTGTTAGGTTGGAAAATGTTCATTAGTTTCGCACCTAATAAGTATTTTCTAAGAACCATACAGAAATTAAACGGTTTTAATGGGTTTTCTATATTTTTTATTTCTGTTATGTGAGTTCTTGCATTTTCAGCATTTGCGGATAATAATAATTTATATGTAGTCCTGTTATTTCTTATAAATAACAGTGTTTCGTCTTTGGTTGGTTGAATTATTTTATCTATTTTTCCTCCTAGTAGGAGAGTTGATAATTCGTTGCATATATTTTTTGTTACAAGACCGTCATATGGCATATTAAGTCTCCTTTCCTTTTGGTGAGACTATTGTAACATAAAAATTATTTATAATCAATTTTTAACTATTTATCCATTCAAGTAACTTAAATTTTACTTGCACATTAGTTTTTTTAGAATTTATTAAATTATATTCTTCTTCTGTAAGGTTATCTTTTAATGTTTGGGTAGAAGTTTCATTGAATGTACCTGCAGAACTATTTGTAAAACATAATGGCGGGAACATTACACACCACCAGTTATTTCCGTTTCCTTCTCCGATTACTATTTTTAATGATTCGTATGTTCCGGCAGGGAAGGAAAAATCTTCATAGTATTTTGTCGGAAATGATGATGTGGAAAGCGATACATTTACCGAATAATCAGAATTTTGTGAAACTATTTGTTCTGCTATATCTTTTATATTTACTAAATTATTTGAAATTATTTGTTTTGTTTCATTGAGATTTTTGCTATCTTTTAGTTTGGGAGTTAGGAACTCTACAACTTTATCTCGAACTTTTAATTTTAGTGTTTGGTCGAAATTAGAATTACTGTTTGCAAGTATATGAAGTCGTAAAACTTTATTAGCTAAAGAATGTTGAATTGATACACAGTTAAAAATATATAATGTTGATAAAACTAGTAGAGATATAATTGAAATTGAGACAATTTTTTTTAACACGGTTAAATTCCCCCTTTAGTTTTGATTATTTCCAGTTTTTCAATATTAATACCATTTAATTATAATTTGACAAGAAAAAATTAATAATATAGTCTAATAGAAGTTAAAGGTCAGACTAATGATATTATCTTTTTAAGACAAGCAGTCTGAATAGTAACTAGTAGAAAGAGGAGGATACCGGTATGAAAAATGAATGGGTTTCTGATTATAAAGAAGGAAATAGAATTATATATAAAGGTATGGGAAATATAGAAGGAGATAAATTACTTAATTTAAGAGATTTGGTGATTAATTCAAAAACTAAATACGGTAAAAGGATTGCGTTTAAGTTTAAAAGAAATAGAAAAATTGTTGAAAAAACTTACTTGGAGTTTGCATCAGATATAGATTGTATGGGTACGGCTCTTTGTAGTTTAGGATTAAAAAATAAAAAAATTGCTATTATTGCTGAAAATAGATATGAATGGGCGGTAAGTTATTTAGCAATTGCGAATGGAACAGGGGTAGTTGTACCGCTTGATAAACATTTACCGGAAACGGAAATTGAAAATTTGCTTATGCGTAGCAAATGCGAGGCTATAATTTTTAGTAAGCAATATAAAGAAATAATGGAGAATATTTCAAAAAAGAATAGCTTTATGAAAAAATATATTTGTATGGATGAAATTTCGTTGAATAAAGATAAAAAATTTATAACTTTTAATAGTCTTTTTGATAAAGGAACAAAAGAGTTAATGAAAGGTAATAAATGTTTTACAAGCACAGAAATTGATAATGAATGTATGAATTTCTTAATATTTACTTCTGGTACTACGAAAGCATCAAAAGGAGTAATGTTATCTCATAAAAATATTATTTCAGGTATTAACTCGTGTTCGGCAATAATAAAATTAAATAAAGATGATGTTCATTTATCATTATTGCCTTTACATCATACTTTTGAGAATACAATAGGATTTTTATATATGATATACTCAGGAGTATGTATCGCATATTGCGAAGGTATAAAGCATTTAGCTCAAAATTTACAGGAATTTAATGTCAGTATATTGATTGCTGTTCCGGCTATTTATGAAGCGTTATATAAAAAATTTAATGATGGTATAAAAAAGAGTGGAAAAGTTAAACTTGTAAATTTTTTGAAAAAAGTATCGACAGTATGTGATAAATGTAAGATTAATGCACGAAGGACGATTATGGCTCCTGTAAGGAAAAAAATATCGCCTAAACTAAGATTTATGGTTTCAGGAGCAGCTCCTATGAAGGAAGAGATAATGGAAGAATTTGAGAATATAGGCATAAGATTTGTTCAAGGGTATGGGCTTACTGAAACTGCGCCGATTGTATGTGCTACTAATCCGGAAGAAAGAATGATTGGTGGAGTTGGATATCCTGTAAAAGATGTTTGTGTTACATTGGATAATGTTGATGAAAATGGAATGGGAGAGCTTTTGGTAAAGGGAGGAAATGTTACTTTAGGATATTTTGAAAACGAGGAAGAAACTAAAGAAGTATTTACCGAAGACGGCTGGTTTAAAACAGGTGATTTAGCTCAAATTTCTTCAAAAGGTGAAGTGAAAATTGTTGGAAGAGCTAAATCTATGATTGTTTTTCCTAACGGGAAAAAGGCTTTCCCGGAAGAATATGAGTCAATACTTAATATGGAAAGTTTTGTGAAAGAATCTTTTGTTTGGGGGTATAAAACAAAAGACGATGATATAGAGATTTGTGCGAAAATAGTTGTTGATGGTAAAGATGACGAAATAATTAATAAAGTTGAAGAAGTAATAAAAAGATTAAATAAAGATGTTCCGCAATATAAAATTATAAGATATTTTATATTGACGAATGAAGATTTGATTAAAACTACTACATTAAAGATAAAAAGACCGGTAGAGCAAAAGAAAACGGAGGAGTATATTAGTTCAACCGGTAAAGATATGAGGAAACTTAATAGGAGCTTTATTAATTAAGAAGTTATTTGTTTACGAAAGGGGCTGTAAAAATATTCATAAAATTCATAATATATTGTACTGTACCTCGCTTACCAAAAATATTTTTGTGGGAAGTGTAGAGTAAATTTAAAGTACGGAACGGAGCTTACGCTCACATCCTGGGCAACTTTAAAATGCGATTTACATAGAGGGACAAAAAAGCAATTTTTGTTTCGCTTGGTACAGTACAATACGTTATTTAAATGATAAATGAGGATTTTTACAGCTCCTTTCGAAAAATGTAGGTCAAGTCTAAATAAGTAACATTAAGATTGGAAAGTTTATAAATATGGCTAGTGTTTTTACAAAATCTGTGATACAATGTAAAAGGTTAAAAAGTTGTTTTGAAAGGATGAATTAAATGTTTAATAAGTTAAAAGGTGTGGAAGAAAGGTATGACGAGCTTACTGCTGAGATTAGTAAACCGGAAGTTATTGAGGATCAAAATACTTGGAAGAAGCTTATGAAAGAAAGAGCTGATATGGAAGACATAGTTACTAAGTATCGTGAATATAAACAAGTAAGGACGGATATAGATAGTGCGAAAGAATTGTTAAATGACAAAGAACTTCATGAACTTGCTCAAATGGAGCTTGTTACAGGTGAAGAAAAATTAAGAGTTATTGAAGAAGAATTAAAGGTTTTACTTTTACCTAAGGATCCTAATGACGATAAAAACGTTATTGTTGAAATACGTGGTGGAGCCGGTGGCGAAGAAGCTGCTTTATTTGCGGGAACTTTGTTTAGAATGTACAGTAGATATGCTGAAAGAAAAAGATGGAAAGTTGAAGTATTAAACGATAATCCTACCGGACTTGGAGGGTATAAAGAAGTTAGTTTCATGATTTCCGGAAAAGGAGCATATAGTAAATTAAAGTTTGAAAGTGGTGTGCATCGTGTACAACGTGTACCGGAGACTGAAACTAACGGTAGAATTCATACTTCTACTGTTACTGTTGCTGTTTTGCCTGAACTTGAAGAAGTTGATATAGAAATTAATCCTGCTGATTTGAAAACTGATACTTATCGTTCTAGCGGAGCAGGCGGTCAACACGTTAATAAAACGGAGTCTGCGATAAGAATTACACATATTCCTACAGGAATTGTCGTTGCTTGTCAAGAAGAACGTTCTCAAATTCAAAACAGAGAAAGAGCGATGACTATGCTTCGTGCTAAGCTATTTGAAAAACAAGAAGAAGAACGAATGAAGAAGATGGCAAGCGATAGAAAAATGCAAGTTGGTACAGGAGATAGAAGTGAGAAGATAAGAACGTATAATTATCCGCAAGGAAGAATAACTGATCATAGAATAAATTATAGTGTTTTCCAATTAGAAAACTTTACCGATGGAGATTTAGATGAGATGATAGATGCGTTGATTACTGCTGATAGAGCTATTAAATTATCTGCACAAAATAGCTAGAAAGGAAGTTTTAATGGAAGATAATATCTTTTATATTGCTTTATTTGGAACTGTAATGGGGATTTTAGGCACAGGGCTTGGAGGAATAATAGGATGTTTTATAAAAAATGCCTCTAATAAGGTGTCAAGTATTTTTCTTCAACTTTCTGCCGGAGTTATGACTTCAGTGGTATGTTTTGATTTATTGCCGGAAGGTTTTAAATTAGCTAATATGAAAGTTACTTTAATAGGTTTTGTTATTGGAGTTTTAAGTATCCTTTTGATAGAAGATATAATCCAAAGAATTCAAAAAAAGTCTACTAAAGTTTATAATACTGACAAAGATTTATTTAGAGCGGGTTTTTTAATTTTTATCGGGATAATGTTGCATAATTTGCCGGAAGGACTTGCGATTGGATCAGGGTTTGGCGTTTCAATGAATATGGGAATTACGTTAGCTATTGTTATTGCCTTACATGATGTTCCGGAGGGAATTGCGATTACTTTACCATTAAGGAGAGCGGGAACTGGTTTTTCTAAGGCTGTTGGTCTTGCTTTTTTGTCTGGAGTTCCTACGGGAATAGGTGCTTTGATTGGGGCAATTGCCGGCGGAATTTCTGAGGTTACAATTGGATTGTCGTTAGGATTTGCCGGTGGTGCAATGTTGTATATTGTTAGTGGAGAGTTAATTCCTGAGTCAAGAGAGCTTTATAAGGGAAGAAGTTCTGTTGTTGCATATATTTTTGGGTTTCTTGCGGGAATATTGGTTACAACCTTATAACGTAGAAGTATGGAGGGTTTGGTGTGAAGGTTAAATATTTAGTAGTTGCTTTAATTTTAGTTCTTACAGGGTGTGGAAAAGTAGAAAAGGAAGAAACGGAGTCTTTTGATATTGTTACTTCTTTTTATACAACATATGTTTTTGCGAAAAATATAGCGAAAGATATTCCTAATGTTACGGTTCAAAATATGTCCGATAACCATAGTGGATGCTTGCACGATTATCATTTGGATACAAGTGATATGAAGAAAATTGAAAATGCTGATGTTTTTATTATAAACGGTGCAGGACTTGAGAGTTTTTTGGAAAAAGTCTATGAAAAAGAGGATTTATGCGTAATTGATGCAAGTAGTGATTTAGAACTTTTACAAAGTAAATATGAGGACGAGCCTAATGAACATACTTGGCTTAGTATTTCTAACGCTATTTTGCAAGTTGAAAAGATAGGAAACGAACTTGCAAAAGTAGATGAAACTAACAGAGATAAGTATTTAGAGAATAAAGCTAATTATATAGATAGATTAAAAAAATTAAAAAATGAACTTAGAGAAAGTTTATATGATGTGAATAAGGATATAAAAATTGTTACAACACATGATGCGTTCCCTTATTTTGCAGATGATTTTGATATCGAAATAGTTGATGTTATTGAGCGAGAAGAAGGACAATCTCCTACTCAAAAGGAATTAAAGAGTATTATAAATAATATTAAAGAAAATGATGTGTGTGGGATTTTTATAGAACCGGATTATTCTAATAAGTTAGCGCAAACTATTGCGAGTGAAAGTAATGTTAAGGTGTATACTTTAGATTCTATAACTAGTGGAAATGGCGATATCTTTGATTATGAAAATAAAATGAAACAAAATATAGAAACGATAAGGGAGAGTATAAAATGATTTTAAAATTGAAAAAGTGTAATTTGTGTTGTACAAAAATTACTAATTTTTCAGTAAAAAAAGGTAATACTACGATTTTAGAAAATGTAAATCTTCACATTCATTGCGGAGATTTGACGGCAATAATAGGACCTAATGGAGCTGGAAAAACCACTTTTTTAAAAGCTGTTTTGGGAGAAATTCCTCATGAGGGAACATTATCTTTTGTAGATGAAAAAGATAGATTAGCCAGAGAGCCTAGAATTGGCTATGTTCCTCAATTTTTAGATTTTGATAAAACTAGTCCTGTTAGCGTAAAAGATTTGTTTAATATTACATACTCTAATTTTCCTTCTTGGATTTTGTGTAAAAAAAGTGTGAAGAAAAATGCAATAGAAGCTCTAAAGAAAGTAGAGGCTGAAGAATTAATTGAAAAAAGATTAGGAGATTTATCAGGTGGAGAGTTACAAAGGGTATTACTTGCACTTGCTCTAACGCCTATGCCGGATATATTATTACTTGATGAGCCTGTTTCCGGTGTAGATATGAAGGGAATGAGCATTTTTTACGATATAGTTTCCAATATGAGAAAGAAGTATGATTTAACTATAATTTTGATTTCGCATGATTTTGAATCAGTAAAGAAATATGCGGATAAAGTAGTTCTATTGGATAAAACAGTAGTAAAACAAGGAACGCCTAAAGATGTATTTTCGAGCAATGAATTTAAGGAACTGTTTTAAGGAGTTGATTAAGTTTGAAAAAAGCAATTGTTTTAGCAGGAGCAACGGTATTGCTAGTTACTTTTTCGTCAGTATTTTATTATAAAAATGTGGATTTTACTAACGGACAAACAACTATTCAAAAAAAAGAGGATTTGTCTTATGTTGAATTACCTAAGTATGAGGAAGTAAAAGAAGAGAACAATAATGATGATAAAAAAAGTTGGTTGGATGGTTGGTTTAGTTCAAAAGACAATGTTAATCAAAAAGAAGAAAATAAGAATATTGAAGAGGAAAATAAAACTTCGGAGAAAGATATATCTATATGTAATGAAAATGGGAAGATAATGATTTTAATGTATCATAAATTTGCTGAAACTCAATCAGATGGATGGACGAGATCATTTGATAATTTTAAAAATGATTTACAAACTTTGTATGAAAAAAATTATTATCCTATAAATATGAGTGATTATCTAAACGGATATATAGATGTGCCTTATGGAAAAACTCCGGTTATTTTAACTTTTGATGATGGAACTGCCGGTCAACTTAGTTTTGAGAGAGTGGACGGAAAGCTTGTACCAAAGGAAAATACAGCAGTAGCGATATACAAAAAATTTTCGGAAGAACATTCAGATTTTCCTATGAGGGGAACTTTTTATATAATGTCTACTAATTTTTTCGGCTCTACCGGAACATTAAGGCAAAGGCTTGAGTATTTAGTTGAACAAGGATTTGAAATAGGCAATCAAACGAAAAATCACTATGCGTTACAGAAAGCTACTTCTGCTGAAAAGGTTATAGAAGAAGTAGGAGGATTGGCTAAATTTGTTGATGAATTAATTCCCGGATATGTAATTAATTCTTTTTCAATCCCTGGTGGAAGTATGACAAAGAATTATAAAGAACAGGTTTATTCGGGAACATATGATGGATTTAAATATGAAAATAAAGGTGTAGTGTTACTTTATGGTTCTTCTCCTGAACTTTCTCCTATAAATAAAGAGCTTAATTTAAAGAGCCTTTCAAGAGTTAGAGTAGCCGGAAAAGATAAAGTTGATAAAGATTTTGATTATTGGATTAAATATTTTGATGAGCATCCCGAAGAAAAATATGTTAGCGACGGAGATCCTATGACTTTTGTTATAGATAAGGAAGATAGTGATAAGGTTCAAATTAGTTCGCAGTATAATTTAAAAACAAAAAATTAATAAAAAATCGGAACATATCGTTCCGATTTTTTAGTCGTTTGAATACAATGTATAATTGCAACCATTATTGTTATCCCAATTGTTAGATGTATCTTTGAAGCAAAGATTTAATGATGAGTTATAAGCTGTGATTGTTGTTGTAAAGCCAGACTTTGTTTTTGACATTTTTACGTCGTTAATATTTTCCCAAGTATCGCCCCAACCAATATGAGCATAAACCTCGTCAGCTCCGGATTGCGAAAGTAAACCGTTATAGGTAACTTTTATTTTATCACCAGCATTAAAATTTAATGGGCTAACAGTTAATCCATTATTCTTATAAGGATTTTTCGCTGTTGTAGCACTAGTTTTAACACTTTTTGTACTTGAGGCAGTTGAATTAGCTTTTTTTGTAGCCATTTCGAACACTCCTTTCATCGAATAGTTAAATACAATTTATTTTCATTTTTTTAATTAGATTATGCAATCATTATTTTTGACATTTTTCCTAAAATATATTCGCTTTTTTCATTTTTTCTCTTTTTTCCTTTAAAATGCTAACAAAAATAAATATTACAATTAGTAAGTACACTTTTTTCCACTTTTATATACAATATTGACGAAAAATGATATTCTACCGTATAAATAAATTATTTATTTATATAAGGGGGCGGTAAAAATGACAATTGATTTAGGAAAAATTTTAAAAAGGTATTTAGAGTATTATAATAACGAAAGAGAAGGACTAAAACAACTGGAAGATTTTATTCAAAATAATGAAGATATTTATAATGGAAAGAATACAATAGGTCATATAACTGCCAGTGGATTTATCTATTCGCGAAATGATAAAAAAATATTGTTGTTGGAACATAAAAAGTTAAATAAGTTGTTGCAACCCGGAGGTCATATTGAAAAAGAAGATAATAGTTTATTAGAGGCTGCTCAAAGAGAAATTTATGAAGAAACTAAATTAAAAGATTTAGAACTTGTGAGTGTTTTTAGTGATAGAAATGTGCCCTTTGATATAAATACTCATTACATACCAGAGAATTTAAAAAAAGATATGCCACCACATTATCACCACGATTTTAGATATTTATTTGTTGTTGAAAATTCAAGTGAGATTGAGATTGATGAAGCCGAATCAAATGGATATAGATGGGTAGATATAAATGAATTAAAAGCGAATAGCAGATTTGAAAGAATCATAAATAAGATTTTTGATATATTGAATACGGATCAAAAAATTATTCGGTATTATAATAAAATAATTGAAAAATTTAACATAGATTTAATGGAATATAACAGCATAGTTGTAAGTCATATAATACCTGATTGTGTTGAATATTTGGAAAGTTTAAATGATGTATGTCCAATTCAATTATTGATTCCTAAGCCTAATTCCATAGACGAAGAAGTTTTTAACAAACTAAGTGGAAAATTACCCATAGCAAAGATTAAAAGAGAAGAAGTTATTATTTCTAAAGTAATTGAAACTATTATAAAAAATTCTAATAAAAAAATTATTATTTTTGATATTGGCGGATATTTTGCTGAATATGTTGCTCAAAAGAATGATTTGTGTCAAAATATAAAATGTATTATTGAAGATACCGAAAATGGTTATCAAAAGTATGAAAAAGTTGATACTGGTGTAGAAATAATATCCGTTGCTAGAAGTTGCCTAAAAGAAAATGAAGATTACTTAGTTGGAGAATCCATAGTATTTTCTGCTGAAACATTATTAAGAGAAGTTGGAACTTTAATTGAGTATAATGAGTGTGGAATAATTGGTTTTGGAAAAATTGGAGCCTCCATAGGTAGACATTTATTACAAAAAGGTATCAAACCTTTGGTTTATGATTCGAATCCAATAAAGCAAATAGAAGCTTGTAATAGAATGTGTAACATAAGAAAGAAAAAGTATGTAGTAGAAAATTCTGATGTTTTATTTTTATCTACCGGAAATCATTCATTAAATATACTTGATTTTAGAAATGTTAAAAAAGGTGCTTATATTTTTTCTGTTACATCATCTGATGACGAGATAAATTCAAAATACCTAGAAACAGAATATAAAGTTACTCAAATCAGTTCTCATATTTATAAATATGAAAATGAATGCAATTATTTTTACCTTGTCAGGAAAGGAAATGCTGTGAATTTTGTTCATAAAGCAGTTATGTATAATTTTATTCATTTAGTTAGGAGTGAAATGCTTGTAGCCGCAAAACTTATGATTGATGGAAAAATAAAAGTAGGTGAAAAAATTTCAGAAGTAGATATAAATTATAAAAAGGAAATTGCAAAAATATGGTTAGAAATTTTTCAGAATGGAAATTATTAAAAAGATGAGGAGATTGTTGAAAGCAGTCTCCTTTTTGTATATATTATAAGTATAAAATTACTTGATTTTATAACTTAATTTTGGGAGACGATAAAAAATGGTAAATGTAGTTATTGCAGATGATAATAAAGAGTTTTGTATTGCATTGATTAATTATGTGATGAAATATAATAACGATATACGAATTGCTGATATAGTTACTGACGGAAATCAAGCTATAAACACTATTAATGAAATTAGACCAGAGATAATATTGTTAGATATAAAAATGCCATATTTTTCTGGAATAGATGTTATGAAAAAAATTAAAATGATAAATAATTATCAACCTAAATTTATTTTCTTATCAGGAGATGCCTCCGGAATTATGGAATTGAATGAGTTAACCGAAGATTATTTGCTAATTGAGAAAAATACATCATATGAGCGAATAATGACAATTTTAAACGAGATAGTTAATGCTCTTAATATTGAAAATAAAAAAAGAGAGATTGAAGAAATGTTAGATTTGATGAATATCAGTAGAACAAGTTTGGGATACAAATATTTAACTCAGGCGATTTATATGATTTTATTTGAAGCGTCGAATACGGATAATTTGGAAAATGGGTTATACAAAAAAATGGCTGATAATTATGAAGTATCAGTTCTTAATATAAAATGGAATATACAAAAAGCTGTTAATTCTATGTGGCGATATTCAGATGAAAAATCTGTTTGTGAATTTTTAGGAATTAAAGATAATAGAAAACCTACACCTAAGTTGATTATATCTGTTTTATCTTCAAAAATAAAGCAAAAAAATTAGTGAGCAAGTATAATTTCTCGTTTAATATAGCTTTTTAAATATATTCGTTTTTTTCTCTTTTTTCCTTTGAAATGCTAACAAAAATAAATATTAAAAGAATGTTACAATTTTTATTATGGTATGGACTTTTTTTGTAATAAATAGTATTATTATGCTGGGAGTTGATACAAATGAAAAGAAGTTTTCTTTTTATATTTATGTTCTTTTTGTTAACAGTATCGCACGCTGAGGCGACTAATTATATACAAGATGTACAAGTTGTAATTGATAACCAATCGCTTGGTATAACAGTTACTACTTCTGAGCCGATGGAGTACACTGCCGGTAGTCTTAGCTATAATAAAAGAATATATTTTGATTTTAAGGATACGATTGTTAGAGAAAAAAAGAGTATTGCTGTAAACAATGAGTTAGTAACCTCTGTAAGAGCGGCTCAAAATACTACGAAACCTACATATGTGAGTAGAGTAGTTTTAGATATGAAAGAAATGAAAGATTATACAACTTCTTTATCTGATGACAAAAAAACTTTGTACATATTATTTGAAGCTAATATTACTCCAATAGAAAAGAAGATAATTGTATTAGATCCGGGTCATGGTGGAAAAGATCCCGGTGCGATTTTTGGAGGATTATACGAAAAAACGTTAAATTTAGATATTTCAAAACGTGTACAAGCATTACTTCAAGCGGATGAAAGATTTGATGTATATATGACTAGAGAGAATGATGTTTTTGTAGAATTGTTAGATAGAGCTAAGTTTGCTAATGATAAAAATGCTGATTTGTTTGTGTGTATTCATAATAATTCAATGCCTTCCGGCTTTTCCGGAACGATGCTACTTTATAATTCTTCCAGATTAGCTAAAAACAAAGAAATTGCTGATATTTTTCAAAATATACTTCAAAAAGCCAGCGGACTTAAAGGTATTGGTGCTAGATCGAGAGAGGATTTAGTGGTATTAAAAAATATTGATATGCCCGGAGTCTTGGTTGAAGTTGCTTGTATGAGTAATTTAACTGATAGACGTCAGTTAAGAAAGGATAGCTTTAAGCAAACTATGGCGGAGGCTATATACGAATCTATTATACAAGTAAGTTTGTGATTATAAATACATAAATGATAATATTTTTCATATATATTTTTAAGACAAGTAAAAAGTCTTGAGGTAGCCTATGAAAAAATCATTTATGTATATTTTTTTGTTTTTAATATTTGTTGTTTTTATTGGAAAAATACTCGTAAAAAGTGAGAAAATAAGGGGATTTTTTATTGTACATACAATTCCTGTTATGAGAGTGGCTAATGAAGATGGTACCGGTTTGGTTAATTTTACTTATTTAAATATAATGAGATACAAACTTATGAGTGAAAATATTTTTGTTGAATTACCTGAAGATAAAGTTGAAAAAGTAGAGGATATTGAGAAAAATGAAGTAATTTATGAAGAAAATCAAGCTATTATAGAAGATGTGGATATACCTCAAGTAAAAAGTGTGACACTTGATTGGAAAAATGAACTTAGAAATGATACTAAATATAAGATAGATATTGAAAAATTAAAAAATGAAGATTTGAAATTTAATTTGAAAAAGAAAGATACAGAGGTTATAATATATCATACTCATACAACTGAAACATACAGTAAAGATAAATCTTTAGATTATGAAGCAAGCGGAGAGTTTAGGACACTTGATAAAAATGCGAATGTTGTTAGAGTTGGAGAAAAAATAAAAAAATGCTTGGAAGCAAATAATGTCGGCGTGTATCATGATACGGAATATTATGATTATCCATCTTATAATCTTTCGTATAGTAAAGCGGGAAAAGCAATTTTGAATTTAGTAAAGAAATATACAAGTGCAAAAATCGTTTTGGATGTACATAGGGATGCGCTTGGAACCGGAGAACAAATATATCGTCCTGTTGTAAACATTGATGGAAAGGATACGGCGCAGATTTTATTAGTTGTCGGAACTAATCAGGGAGGACTAAGTCATGCGAACTGGAGAGAAAATTTGAAATTTGCATTAAAACTACAACAGGTTGCAAACGAGAAATATCCCGGATTTTGTAGATATGTAAGTTTGAGAAAAGAACGTTTTAATCAACAGGTTTCAAATGGAGCAATTATAGTTGAAATGGGCGCTACAGGTAATACGATGGAAGAAGTTTTAAGAGCCGGAGAACTTTTTTCTGAAATTTTGCTTGAAGTAGCGGAATAGGAGGAATTATGGCAAGAAGGTTTATAATTGAAAAAGAGTTAAGAAATAATGAAATTTTTGAAATTATCGGTGATGAAGCAAAACATATTTTGGTGTTAAGGCATAATGTCGGAGAAATAATTCAAGTTAATGATAAAATGTGTGAAATTCTTTCTATCGGGAAGATGAATATAGAATGTAAGGTAATAGAAGATGCTGATGTAAAAGGTGTTCCTGAATTAAAAATAACTTTATATCAAGCGATGTTAAAGGCTGATAAAATGGAATATGTTATTCAAAAAGCTGTTGAACTTGGAGTTAGTAGGATAGTTCCGTTTAATAGTAAAAATGTTATTGTTAAATTAGATGATAAAGATAAGGCTAAACGAATAGAAAGGTTTAACAAAATAAGTCTTGAGGCTTCTAAACAATGTGGAAGAAGTGATATTGTAAGAGTTGAGAATTTTTGCTCTTTTAATGAATTGTTAAATGATGTTCCTAATTATGAAAAATGTATTGTTGCTTATGAAAAAGAGAATACCAAATTAAAAGATTTTTTGAAAGAGAATAATAATGTTAAAGAAATTGCTATTATTATTGGGGCAGAAGGCGGATTTGAAGAAGATGAAATAAAATCTTTAATTGATAAAGGTTGTAGTTCTGTTAGTTTGGGAGATAGGATTTTAAGGGCTGAAACGGCTAGTCTTAATTTGATTTCTATATTAATGTATGAACTTAATTAATATTATGTAGAAAGTTTAATAAAAATATGGTAGAATGAATAAGTGTATAAGAGGGAGTGGAGTATATGAGTATTAAACTTGGAGACTTTTTATATAATGATGACATTATAAAGACTAATTTAGAGAAATCAAATGAGTGGATTGCTAATGTTGCATATAAAGTTTTTTCTGACGATGATGAACTTGAAATTGCTTTTGACGGAAGATATTTAAATAGTCTGGTTATGGTTGGAGATAAAATGAAAGTTACTAAAACTATAGACGGATATGAATATATTATTGATGCTGTAATAACTCAAATAAGAATAGAACCTACGAGGACTATGTTACTTAGAGTTGAAGAAATAAATAAAGTTCAAAATTTAAGAAAAGACGAAAGATATTCTGTTAATTATGCAATGACGATTCAAAGTTTCTCAGAGCTTGATGGCGTTTTTGGAGTAGTTACTAATATTAGTGTTTCCGGTTTGGCTTTTGTTTGTAAACAGGATTTTATGATTGGTGAAATGGTTAGGTTGTCCATAATGTTACCTTCAAGTTCTTTTATGATTGATGCTGAAATAATGAGGGTTAGTGATTCTAATGTTGGTAATGAGTATGGTGTGAAATTTTTTAGAACTGATGAAGATGCGATTAAAGATGTTGAGAAATTAATAGAGGATATAAAAGAGAGAGAGGACAGGCTATCTCGTATAGTAGGTTTTAATATTTTATAGAAGGGATAAAGAAATGGATAAAGAAGCGTTATTAAAGAAGAGTACATATTTTTATGATTTGCCGGAGGAGCTTATAGCCCAAGATCCGTTAGAAAAGAGAGATGAGTCTAGATTACTTGTATTAAATAAAACTAATGGAGAGATTGTTCATAAGACTTTTAAGGATGTTATAGACTATCTTAATCCCGGAGATTGTTTAGTTATTAATAATACTAGGGTTATTCCTGCACGTCTTATTGGTAAAAAAGAAGAAACTGAAGGTAAAATAGAATTGTTTTTGCTAAAGGATTTAGGAAATGACTGTTGGGAGGCTTTAGCTAAACCCGGGAAGCGTGCTATTCCGGGTACTAAATTCGTTTTTGGCGAGATGGAGGAGCTTAGAGCTGAAGTATTAGAAGTAAAGGATGACGGAAATAGGATAATAAAGTTATTTTATGATGGGATTTTTCAAGAAGTATTAGATAGAGTAGGGGGAGTGCCTTTACCACCATATATTCATAATAAGTTAAAGGATAAAGAACGTTATCAAACGGTTTATTCGAAATTTAAGGGTTCGTCTGCTGCTCCTACTGCAGGATTGCATTTTACTAAAGATTTATTAAAAGCGATTGAAGAAAAAGGGATAAGTATAGCTGAAGTTACGTTACATGTTGGACTTGGAACTTTTAGACCTGTAAAAGAAGATAATATTTTAGCACATAAAATGCATTCTGAATGGTATGAAATTAACGAGGAGGCTTGTGAAAAGATAAATAAAGCTAAGAAAAATGGCGGAAGAATTATTGCGGTAGGTACTACGTCTTGTAGGGTTTTAGAGAGCGTGTCTAAAAAAGGAGAAGATTTAGTACCGATGACAGGCAATACGGATATTTTTATCTATCCAGGGTATGACTTTAAGGTTTTAGATGGACTTATTACGAATTTCCATTTACCGGAGTCTACTTTGATTATGTTAGTATCTGCATTAGCCGGATATGATTATATTATGAATGCTTATAAAATTGCTGTAGATGAAAAATATAGATTTTTTAGCTTTGGCGATGCAATGCTTATTATTTAGTGTGAAAGGATTAAGTTTATGTTTGAATATGAATTATTAAAAAAAGACGGAAATGCGAGATTAGGTATTTTACATACTCCTCACGGCGATATTGAGACGCCGGTTTTTATGCCGGTAGGAACTCAAGCTACGGTAAAAACTATGACTCCTCACGAATTAAAAGATATTGGAGCGAAGATAATATTAAGTAATACATATCATTTATATTTAAGACCCGGACATGAATTAGTAAAAGAGGCGGGAGGACTACATTCTTTTATGAATTGGGACGGTGCTATTCTTACTGATAGTGGTGGATTTCAAGTATTTAGCTTAGCTGATTTGAGAAATATTACTGAAGAAGGGGTTACTTTTACTTCGCATATAGATGGGTCACGTCATTTTATTTCTCCTGAAAAAGCTATGGAGATAGAAAATGCACTTGGTGCTGATATAATTATGGCGTTTGATGAGTGTGCACCATATCCTTGTGATTATGATTATGCTAAAAAGTCAATGGAGATGACGGTTAGATGGGCTAAAAGGTGTAAGGATTCTCATCAAAATACAGATAGACAAGCGTTATTTGGAATAGTACAAGGTAATATGTATAAAGATTTAAGAGCTACTTGTGCGGAGAAATTAGTTGAAATGAATTTCCCCGGGTATGCTATTGGAGGACTTAGTGTTGGAGAACCTGCTGAGTTAATGTATGAGATGTTAGATTTTACTGTGCCGTTTTTGCCTGAAAACAAACCTAGATATAATATGGGAGTTGGTTCACCGGATTATTTAATTGAGTCTGTATATCGCGGAATAGATATGTGTGATTGCGTATTACCTACCAGAATTGCAAGAAATGGTACTGCGATGACGTCTACCGGTAAGGTTGTTGCTAGAAATGCTGAATATGCTCATGATTATAGACCTCTTGATCTTGAGTGTGATTGTTACACATGTAAGAATTTTACACGTGCTTATATTAGACATTTAGTAAAAGCGGGTGAGATTTTAGGTGCAAGACTTATAACTATTCATAATTTATATTTCCTTATTAATCTTATGAAAAATATAAGAGAATCTATAAAAGAAGAAAGATTTTTAGAGTTTAGAGAAGCGTTTTATAGAAAATGGAAAAAGTAAAATTGGGAGGTTTGAATATTGAAAGTTTATGCTTTTGTTGGACCTAGTGGTACAGGAAAGAGTTATAGAGCACAGTGGATTGCCAGAGAAAATGGTTTAGAGTGTATAATAGACGATGGACTTTTGATAAAAGAAAATAAAATTTTAGCTGGGAAATCTGCTAAGAAAGAGGCGAGTAGAATTGCCTCTGTTAAGTGTGCTATATTTAATGATAGGAGCCATGCTGAAGGTGTAATACGTGCGATAGAAAGCGAAAAGCCAAAAGGATTACTTATTTTAGGTACGTCTGATGAAATGGTAAATAAGATAGTTGAGAGATTGAAGTTGCCTAATATTGAAAAAATAATACGCATTGAAGATGTAGCGAGCGAAAAAGAAATAGAGAAGGCTAAGTATTTAAGAAAAGAACTTGGGAAACACGTAATTCCTGTTCCTATTGTGGAAATTAAGAATCAATTTTCCGGTTATTTTATGAATCCGTTAAAAATTTTTATGAAGAAAGATAATGCTCAAAATTTGCCGTCAGAAAAGACTATTGTACGTCCTGCGTTTAGCTATATGGGAGAGTATACGATTTCGGAAAATGTTATTAATTCGCTTGTATATAATGTAGCTAAAAATTTTGATGGAATAAAAAAGGTTACTAAAGTGAGAAATAAGAATTTTAATGATGGGGTTGTTATTGATATTGAAATTGTATGCTTATATGGATATAATTTGATGGATGTTATGTCTAGATTGGCGGAAAAGATAAAGGTTGAAATAGATAGGATGACTGCGCTTAATATTGAAAAATTAAATATTGAAACGAAAAGTGTGATAATGGAAGATGAGGATTAAAACTCATCTTTTTTTGTATTTGAAATTCGCTTGTTAAACAAGTAGACTGAATAGTAACAAATTTTTTAAAAAACTTTAAAAAAGTAGTTGACAAAGTAAAAGTTTTAGT
>CAYYWT010000004.1:0-28823 GCA_964475435.1 uncultured Eubacteriales bacterium | reverse complement strand
TTTACCGAGGACGTGTTTGAGCGGAAAAACTAATGATATTATCTTTTGATAAGTAATTAAGTCTGACTGGTAACAAAAAAGAAAGCCTCTTTATATAAAGGCTCTCCTTTTCAAAAACATCATTTAGTTAAGTTCAGCAAAATACTTAATAGTTCTTACCATTTGACTTGTATAAGAATTCTCATTATCATACCAAGCAACAACTTGAACTTCATAAAGTCCGTTTCCTATTTCAGCAACCATAGTTTGAGTCGCATCAAATAATGAACCATATGTCATTCCGATAACATCAGACGAAACAATAGGATCAGTATTATATCCAAAAGACTCAGAAGCAGCAGCTTTCATAGCTTCATTAATTCCATCAGCAGTAATGTTTTCGCCTTTTACAACAGCTGTTAAAATAGTCGTAGAACCTGTTGGAACAGGAACTCTTTGAGCAGATCCGATAAGTTTTCCGTTTAATTCAGGAATAACAAGTCCGATAGCCTTAGCAGCTCCGGTAGAGTTAGGAACAATGTTATCAGCTCCGGCTCTTGCACGTCTAAAATCACCTTTTCTATGAGGACCGTCTAATATCATTTGGTCTCCTGTATAAGCGTGAATTGTAGACATTATACCGCTTTGAATAGGAGCATAATCATTTAATACCTTAGCCATAGGAGCTAAGCAGTTAGTTGTACAAGAAGCAGCAGAAATAATATTATCTTCAGCTGTTAAAGTATTTTCATTAACTGAGAATACAATTGTTTTTAAATCTTTTCCGGCAGGAGCAGAAATAACAACTTTCTTAGCACCTGCATCAATATGAGCTTGAGCCTTTTCTTTTGTTGTATAGAAACCTGTACATTCTAAAACAACATCTACACCAAGTTCTCCCCAAGGAAGATTTCTAGCATCAGCTTCCTTATAAATCGTAAGAGTCTTACCATCAACAGTAATAGTATTAGCTTCGTCATCAGAATCTACTGTATGAAGATTCTCTCCGATTCTTCCGCAGTATCCGCCTTGAGCAGTATCATACTTAAGAAGATTAGCTAACATTGAAGGCTTTGTAAGATCGTTAATAGCAACAATCTCATATCCTTCTGCTCCAAACATTTGTCTAAAAGCAAGACGTCCAATACGTCCAAAACCATTAATTGCAACTTTTATTGCCATAATAAAAAACCTCCTTTAATTTACACTTCCATAGCTATTCTATATTATCAATTTTGAATTTGCAATAGCCTATAAAATTATTTTATATACCTCACCATTTTTTGTTACTATTCAGCCAACTTATTTTAGAAAGATAATATCATTAGTTTAAAGAGCGAGTTCCACAGGTAAAAAATTCAAAATAAAAATTTAATCGAATTTTTTACCGAGGACGTGTTTGAGCGGGAAAACTAATGATATTATCTTTTGATAAGTAATTAAATCTGACCTGTAACATTTTTTCAGTCGAATAAAGCCAAAATATCTTCTTTTGAAAGTTTATTAATGAATGTTTCTTCGGTACTCAGTACATCATCTATTAACTTAGACTTTTTCTCCTGAAGTTCTTGTATTTTTTCTTCTATTGAATCTTTGGTAATCAATTTATAAACTTGTACATTGTTCTTTTGTCCAATTCTATATGCTCTATCCGTCGCTTGATTTTCAGCAGCAATGTTCCACCACGGATCATAATGTATAACCACGTCTGCTCCGGTTAAATTTAACCCTGTACCACCGGCTTTTAACGAAATTAAAAAGATTTTTATTTCGGGGTTTTTATTAAACTCCTCTACAAGCTTTATTCTCTCATCCACTTTTGTTTTTCCCGTTAGTTTAAAATACTTAATTCCGTCTTTATTCAGCTTATCCTCTATTATGTCAAACATAGACGAATAAGTCGAAAAAAGAAGGATTTTATGATTTCCGTCAACAGCTTCGTTTATGATTTCCATACATTGTTCTAATTTTCCGGACTCTCCGTAATAATTGTCTATAAACAAAGACGGATGACAACAAATTTGTCTAAGCCTTGTAAGCAATGCTAAAATTTTAATTTTGCTTTTTTCAAATCCTACTGTTTCAATATCTTTAGTAAGTTCTTTCTTAGTTTGAATTAAATAATTTAAATATATCTTCTTTTGATTTTCTTCCATATCATTATAAAGTAACGTAACAGTTTTTTCAGGTAATTCAGTTAAAACTTCTTTTTTGTTACGCCTTAATATAAAAGGTTCTATAAGCATTTTTAATTTCTGGGTATAATTCGTATTTCCTTCTTTTATTATAGGTATTTCATAGTTTTTCTTAAATTTATTATAACTAAATAAATAACCCGGCATAATATAATCAAAAATAGACCATAATTCCGCCAAAGAGTTTTCAATAGGAGTTCCGGTTAAAGCAAATCTTATATCCGATTTTAGCGATTTTAACGATTTAGCATTTTGAGTATTACCATTTTTAATATATTGTGCTTCATCCGCAATAACATACTTAAATTCAGCACATATATCGTTATATCTGTCTATATCTCTTTTTAAGGAATCATAAGAAGTAATAACAACATCATACTCTTTATAAGTATCTATCTTCTCTTTACGTTCAATCGCATTTCCCGATACAATAAGCACATTTAACATCGGAGCAAATTTTTCTATTTCCTTATTCCAATTCAGTACAAGCGAGCTTGGGCAAACAACAATTGAAGTCTTATCTCCGTTGTTTTCCTTGTAATTTAAAAGTACGGAAATAACTTGCAAAGTCTTTCCAAGTCCCATATCATCAGCTAAAACTCCGCCAAACCCGTAAGAATCCAACGTTTTTAACCATTTATAGCCGTTTACTTGATAAAATCTTAATGTATCTTTTAATTTATCCGGTACATTAATATCTTCATTTTCAGTTAAATCTGTAATTTCTCCTACAACTTTTTTAAAATTAGCATCTTTAGTTATATTCTTATTTTTATTTCCTTCTAAAAGTTTATTTAAATAAAGACTTCTATGAATAGGCAATTTTATTTCATTTTTATTGATGTTTTTTAAATCAATATCTGCTCCCGTAAATAAGTCGTCAATAAATTCAATATCAGCATTATTTTCAAGCGAAATATATGCTCCGTTTTTTAACCTGTGATACTTCTTTTTCAGCTTATAATTTTGCATTATTTCTTTTATTTCCGATAATTCAAAATCAATATCAGTTAAATTTATATTAAGCAAATTGTTTTCGATTTTTACTCCGATTGTTCCTATTCTAGGTTGGCGTATTTCAATAGTTTTAAAATTATCCGTAACCAAAACTTCAAATTTGTCCATATAATAATTAATTCCAACTGTTAAAAAATCATATATTTTTTCATCATCAACCATATATAATTCTTTTTGTTTATCATCAATTATAAAACCGGTCTCCTCGAAACACCTTTTTACTGATTCCTCGCTTATTTTATTTCTTACAATCTCATTATCTACTTCATCAAAAGGATTAAACTCAACATCATCATAACAAAATTTAACATTACAAATTACATTCCTATTTTTATCTATATCTAAAAAAAGTTTTACCCCAAGTTCTCCGGGTTTGTATTTTTCTATACACTCACGGCTTACCTTATCCATAGAAATAAGTTCTTTAGCTTTCGGTAAAACAAGCGTAAAAAAGTCCGGCAATTCTTTTTTGTTAAAAACAATTTCGTCCAACTCGTTAGTAGAAAAAACACTTAACATATTTTTTGCAGGTATAGAATTTTTTATACATCTTTGAAACTTTCCGTCATTTAATACATATAAATATTCTTTTCCTTCAATATAGTAATTAAAACCAATTTTATTTACAATTTTACATTCCGTATCACTTATTTCTTCTATTTCGAACTTAAATCTTTCTAAATCGTTTTCAAACACAGTAGGTAATCCGTCAACTTCTACTTCTGTTCCTTCTAAAATATCAAAGAGTTCATCCCATGCTTCATTTTCTAAAAATATTTTTCCTTCATTTAATTTCGCTCCATAATAATAATTCAAATTATTATTTGTATACCTTATCACACTACCATACTTAATAATAAAATCAAGCAAAGGCAAGCTTTCACTAAAAAAAGCTGTTTTTTTATGAACAAACTCTAAATTTTTGCCGTAAGAATAATTAGTTCCATTTTCTACTGAATTGCAAAATTCAACTATATTTTTTATCTTATAAAATTTATTAACTCCTATTTTAAACGATACGCTAAACTTATTGTAAATCTCTCTTTTTATAATAGGTACAATCTGAACATCATTGTTAAAATATGTATAACCGGGATTTTCTTCTTCTTTAGAAAAGCAATTTATAAGTTGGGTAAATTCTTTATATTTAAATGTATCACTATCTAATTTTAACAAATCGTTATACTTATTATATACTTCATACACAGTTGCAAGAATATGCTTACATATATTACATTCATCCATACAGTCACACCTTGCAGACGTAATTTTACCATTCTTCTCAATAACCATCACATCATATGGATCATCAAATGAGCCTTCAACTTTAGCTAAAATAAGGTGTGAACCGTCAAAAGCTTCCCTAATATCTTCTATATTAACCCTTTTTTCTCTTACATATTTCCTAGCTCTAAAAGCTCTAAGTTCTCCACCTTGAGCTGTAAGTTCTTCTATTTCTTCTTTGTCTATCACAAAATTTTCCTCCCAAAAAACTTTTTACAATAAAGAATTACCTCTTAAGTAGTCCTTTGCAGACATTTTTTTCTTATTTTCCGGTTGAATTTCAATTAATTCAATAGCACCATCTTTAGTACCAATCACAAGCCCATTTTTAGCATCTGCAAAAATTATCTCGCCCGGGTTACCATTTTCATTCGAAACTCTAACACTATATACCTTAAACTTTTTCCCACCAATTTCAGTAGATGCAACCGGCCAAGGATTTACTCCTCGAACTAAAGCATCAATTTCTTTAGACGATTTTTGCCAGTCTATAACTCCCGTTTCTTTTGTAAGCATAGGAGCATAAGAAGACTCGCCTGTTTGTTTTTCACGCGGAGCTTCTCCTTTCTCAATCGCATTAAGCGTTTTTATAAGTAAATTTGCACCGATAACTTTAAGTCTTTCATATAACTCTCCGGCGGTTTCCTCTTCGCCAATTTTTGTTTCTTCCTTAAAAATCATATCCCCGGTATCGAGTCCTTCATCCATATACATAGTCGTAATTCCGGTTACATTTTCACCGTTTATTACAGACCATTGTATAGGAGCAGCCCCCCTATACTTAGGCAAAATAGAACCATGAACATTAACAGAGCCATATTTTGGAGTCTCTAAAACTTCTTTAGGTAAAATTTGGCCAAAAGCCACCACTACTGAAACATCAGCATTTAATGCTGTTATTTTTTCTAAAAATTCTTTGTCTTTTCTTACTTTTTCAGGTTGAAGAACCAAAATATTATGTTTTTTAGCCACCTCTTTTACCGGTGATTCCTGCATTTGCATACCTCTGTTTTTAGGTTTATCCGGTTGAGTAACAACCGCCACCACATCATGTCCTTCTTCTATTATCTTCTCAAGTGTTGGCACCGCGAAATCCGGTGTTCCCATAAAAATAACTCTCATCATTATTCCTCCGATATATATATATTATTATCTCTTATATACGCTGTTTCAAAGTGGTTAAGTTTCTGAGCCTTTTCTTTAGGCGAAACAGTTATCAAATCAGCAATTCTAAGCTGAGTAGGATATATCCCCTGGGCAGACACAATTGCATTTCTATTCCCCTTTGCTCCCGCGTGAACAGTACCTTTTATCATACCTGTAACCAAAACATTACCTGTCGCAATAATTTCAGCTCCGGGATTAACGTCTCCCATAACAACAACATTTCCCTTAAAACATATAGAATTACCGCAACGCATAGTTCCACGATAAAATTTAGTGTTACCTTCAACTGTATTTTTGCTCCAGTCAAAAGTTACAATATCCTCTGTAACATCATCAAAGCCTGTTTTTTCAAAAATAAGCTCTTTTATTTCTTCAAATTCTTCTGTACTAAGTTCTTTTCCCTTAACTACTGTCTTCAATTTAGGCCCGTTAAAAAACTCTGCCGATTCAATCAATTTTTTCTTTAACAGTTTCTTCACTGTTAAAAAATCCATACTTTCATCAAGGATAACGCTAAGTCCATTTTTAGACATCTTAAACGTAACCGCTTCTGTCATTTGTAAACATCTCCCTACATCATACTATTATCATTTATCGGAGCATTAATATCTATATTTCCGATTTCTTCTTTTAACCCAAAATATTCTTCTAAAATAGCAACTATAATAGGCGCAGTATATGTACCGTGAACCCCATGTTCAACCAAAGCACAAATCGCAATTTCCGGATCATCAAACGGAGCAAACCCTATAAACCAAGCATTATCAGCTTTACTTCCGCTTACTTGTACCGAACCCGTTTTACCGGCAACTTTTATCGGAAAATCTTTAAAAGTACTGTAAGCAGTACCGCCGGCATCTCCCGTAACGGATTCCATTCCATTAAAAACAGCCTCTAAAGTTTCTTTACTTATATCTAAATTTCCACCTTCATTACCATAATCAAAATTAATTTCATTAGATACATAAGTTTGAATTTCTTCTCTAGATAAACTCCTTCCGTCAGACGTTATTACATCTTTTATTATATGAGGCGTAATTTTTTTACCTCCATTAGCTAAAATAGCAGCATATTTAGCAATCTGAATCGGAGTAAAAGAATGATAAGACTGACCAATCGCAGCACTTAAAGTCTCTCCTACAAGCCACTCTTGATTTAATTTACCTTCTTTATATGTTCTTCCGGCAACAATTCCTTCTTTTTCTCCCGGTAGCTCTATTCCTGTTTTTGAGCCGAGGCCGAAAGCTTTTGTATATTGTTCTATGGTATCTATCCCTATTAATTCACTTACTTTATAGAAAAAATAATTACACGAAGTCTTTATGGCATCAGACACATTAACTTCCCCGTGAGTTCTTCCCGATGAACTCCAAATCCAACATTTCGGCTGAGGGGATTTATACTTAGTATATACTCCTTCATCTAAATAAGTCGTATCCGGACTTATGGCTCCTTCTTCTAAAGCCGCAACAGCAACCACCATTTTAAATATAGAACCCGGTGAATATAATCCCATTATACAGCGATTAAACATCGGCTTAGTACTTGTGTTTAATTTTTTCCAATTTTCATTCGAAATTCCCTTTACAAATAAATTCGGATCATAATCAGGAAAACTAGCCATAGCCAAAATTTCGCCCGTTTTTACATCTATCGCTACAACTGCACCGGACTCTGCTTCACTTGAACCATCCTTATACTTACCATTAGCTATATTATAAATCGTATTCTCTAAAGCCTCTTCCGCCACCTTTTGGAGCTTTGAATCTATCGTTAAATATACCTGAGCTCCCGCTTGTCCGTCTATACTTTCAGTATTTGTATAATTACCACTTGCATTTATTTCAACCTTTTGGAGCGAATTTTTACCTCTTAAAAACCTCTCCATAAGGCTCTCTATACCATCTTTACCTATATTATCGTCATTTGAATATCCTTCGTCTTTTAATTCTTCGTATTTTTCCTGACTTATTTTTCCTATGTAACCTAAAATATGACTAGCCAAATTATTATTAGGATATACTCTTATCGGCTGAATTTCCACGCTTAAACCCGGAAATTCACTTTTTCTTTCCTCTAACTCAGCAACCACTTCCATACTTACATCAGTCGCAAGTTCATACGGTTTTAACGAACTATACCCTACTTTATCTAATTCATACCTTATTCCTATAATTAATCTACTTTCCTCTAATGAATACTCTTCAAGTTTATACTTCTTTATGTAACTTTCAATAACTTCTTCACAAGTAGCATTTTCGTCAAACTTATTAGTTTTTTTCCACTTTTTTTCTTCATTTTCACTATCAAATTCAAAAACTAAATTTTCTCCTTTAGAAACAGGGAAAGTATCCCTATATACAACATTTTTATTATGAAATAGATTAGCAAGTTTTAATATAAAATCATTTCTTTCTTTTGTAGTCATAGTCTGTCTGTATAATAAAACATTGTAACCGTCTCTATTCGTTGCAAGAATAGACCCATGACGATCTAGCATCTCTCCTCTAGGTGCGGATACTGTAGTCTGTCTTAAAACTCTTTTCTCCGACTGAGCTCTATAATTTTCACCTTGAAGTACTTGAAGATTAAAAAGCTGTGCAATCAAAATTATGCCACCTATAACCATAAGCAAATTCAATATAAAAATTCTTGTATCACTATTGTTATTATTATTTAACACAACTTCTCACCACTATTCTTTGTTTTTATAAACTACCTTCCGCCAAAAATTCTTCTATCAACTTCAACGCCAATGTTTATTTTTAACAATACAGGATAAACAATTATACCGGTTATCGCATTTAGGAAGGATTTTATTAAAATCTTAACAATAAACCTACTAAACACAAATTCCTGGGTATATATAAACGCTCCGAAAATATATACAACCAACTCATATGCCATAGTTGAAAGTATAATAAAAATTAAAGCAACAAAATAATTATCCTTAAAAAAGCGTTTATTAAATTGTCCCATAATAATCCCGATATGCATAAACAAAAAACCGTTTAATCCTATTGCTCGCCCCATATTCATATCTTGCAACAAACCGAATATAAGTCCGCACACTCCTCCGGTAGTACTTCCGAATAAAAACGAAATTCCACATGTAACTACAAGAAATAAATTAGGCGAAATACCCCAAAAACTAAACTTTTGAATTAATACTGTTTGTAAAAGGTATACTCCTACCACAATAAAGAAAAGCTTAATACCTTTCAACCTTCTATTCTCCTTCCGTATTACCACTTATAACCAAAACTTCACTAAGCTTATTAAAATCAACACCAGGCTCTAATACAGCATATGTCTTCATTAACTTACTATCTTGTTCCACTTTACTTATCGTCCCGATAAAAATTCCTCTCGGATAAATTCCACCTATTCCGGAAGTTTCAACAACATCGCCTTCTGCTAAATTAACATCAGAAGTGACATATTTTAACTTTAATAAACCTTTATCAACTAAATTCATATCACCCTCGGTAGTAATCAAATCTCCCGTTTTCGTAAGTCTCGCACTAACCGCATTATTTACATCCAATATAGACGTTACTTGAGCAGTCGAACTAAAAGTTTGTGTCACCTTACCAACCAAGCCATCCGTCGTTAAAACAGTCATATTATTTTTTATTCCGTCTTTTTCTCCCTTATTAATAGTAAAGACATCAAACCACATAGAAGAATCAACAGAAATAATCTCAGCTACCACTGCATTCGATGTTTCATATTTTTTCGTAAGATTTAACATATTTCTTAACTGTTCATTTTCGATACCATCAATTTCAAGTTGACGTACCTTCTCTCTAAGCTCCGCATTTTCACTACAAAGTTTTTCATTTTCATCAGCTAAATTCTTCATTTCCACAAAAAATTCAATTGAATTTTCAACTTTATCAATCGGCCACTTTACAACCTTTTGAATAGGCAAAAACACAGCATTCACACATCTTTCAAAAAAATTCGGATTTTCTTTAGGTTGAACAGTAAGTGAAATCGTAAGAATTAAAATAGCAGTAACAACTATAACTACAAGTCTTTTACTAATATTTATCTTAACTTTCATTACCATTCCCCCTATATTAAATAAATTATCTCATTCTTCTACTTACTAAAACTTCCTTCAAGACATCAAGATTTTCAACAACATTTCCGGCACCATTTACAACACAATCCAACGGATTATCCGCAATTCTTACCGGCATACCGGTTTCCTTTGTAATCAATTTATCAAGTCCACGAATTAAAGCTCCTCCACCGGCTAGATATATTCCTCTATTCATAATATCAGCAGCAAGCTCCGGCGGAGTTTTTTCCAAAGTATACTTTATAGCATCTACAATAGTCGCCATAGGCTCACTCATTGCTTCTAAAATCTCCGTAGAATTAATCTCTATATTTTGGGGTAACCCTGTAACTAAATCTCTACCCCTTATATCCATTTTTTCTTCCTCGTCAATAGGAAAAGCACTACCAATAGCCAGTTTTATTTCTTCCGCAGTTCTTTCTCCTACCATTAAATTATGCTCTTTTTTAATATAACTTATAATAGAATCATCAATTTTTTCACCGGCAACTCTTACAGATTTAGAAACAACTATACCGCCTAAAGAAATAACAGCAACCTCACTAGTTCCACCGCCAATATCAACAATCATACTACCGGACGCATCTTCAATAGGTAATCCGGCACCAATCGCCGCAGCCATAGGTTCTTCAAGCAAGAAAGCCTCTCTCGCCCCGGCTTGGAGCGCAGCCTCCTTTACAGCACGTTCCTCTACTTCAGTAACTCCGGAAGGAACACAAATAACAACTCTAGGTTTACCAAAAAATCCATCCTTACAAGCCTTTTTTATAAAATACTTAAGCATAGCTTGAGTAACTTCAAAATCGGCAATAACTCCGTTCTTAACCGGACTTATAGCAATAATAGCTCCGGGAGTTCTTCCTATCATATCTTTAGCTTCATTTCCTACTGCAAGTACATGCTTTATTTTTTTATTAACAGCAACAACAGACGGTTCGCGCAACGTAATTCCGTCTTCTCCCGCAATTTTAATAAGCGTATTAGCAGTTCCCAAATCTATACCAATATCTTTAACCCAAACTCCCATAATAGTCCTCCTTAGCCATTTTGTTAAAACAATTTATTTTTCTTAAAACTAATATAATTTCCATTTCCTACAACAATATGATCTATAAGCGTAATTTCAAGCCATCTACTCATCTCGATTAACTTAAGCGTAGACTCAATATCCTCTTTACTCGGCGTAGGATCACCGCTTGGATGATTATGAGCAAGCGCTAAATACTTACACCCACACTCAATCGGCATTCTAAATACCTCTCTTGCACTTAAATTAATAAGATTTAAATTACCAATAGCAATAATATCACTTCTAACCAATCTACATTTCGTATCCAAACCAATTACCATAAATTTTTCCTGTTTTTCATTAGCCAACTTACTCATAATAAATCCTGCAAGTAATGAAGTAGCTCCCAAAAACATTTTATCATTTTCATTAGCATTAAATCTACACGCCAACTCAAACACAGCTTTTAAAGTAATCGCTTTAACACGTCCAATACCTTTTATAGTCTTTAATTCTTCAAGCGATACATTAGCCAAAGTAAATCCCGCATCTTCTCCAATACATTCAACAAGTAATCTTTCAGCAATATCTAACGCCGTCTCATCTTTCGTACCGGTTTTTAATACAATCGCCAAAAGCTCCGCATTAGTTAAGCTTTTAGCTCCGTTAGTCTCTAATTTTTCATATGGTCGCTCAGAAACCGGTTTTTCCTTCATAATTAACGAACTCATTTTCCCTCCATCTGCTAACCGGTCCTTAGCTAAAAATATTTCTCTAAGTATTATATATGTTCTAGTCAATAAATTCAATTAGTTTTAAAAAAAGGGGGCTGTAAAAAACTTGTTTATTATTTAAATAACGTATTGTACTGTACCAAGCGAAACAAAAATTGCTTTTTTGTCCCTCTATGTAGAACACATTTTAAAGTTGCCCAGGATGTGAGCGTAAGCTCCGTTCCGTACTTTAAATTAACTCTACACTTCCCACAAAAAATATTTTTGGTGAGCGAGGTACAGTACAATACGTTATGAATTTTATGAGTTTTTTTACAGCCCCGCTATGTTGACCTTCGGTCAATAACATTAAGGAAAACTTTTTACAGTCACTTCTAATTTAATTTCATATTTTTATACCAAAATCAATTTTCCTTGTTTCTAAATTTACTCCTGTTAAAACAACCTCAACAATATCCCCTAGCTTATATACCTTGTGTTTCCTGTCTCCTATTAAAGAATACTGTTTTTCATTATATACATAGTAATCATCTTCAATATTTTCTACTCTAACAAGTCCTTCTATCGTATTATCAAGTTCAACAAAAAATCCAAAAGAAGTAACCGAAGAAATAACGCCTGTAAATGTTTCACCAACGAAATCCTTCATATATTCCGCTTTTTTTAGATCAACAGAATCTCTTTCGGCAAGTTGAGCTTCCCTTTCCTTATCTGAAGAATGTTTAGACCCTTCAACCGCAATTTTCTTAAGTTTCTTTTCGTGTTTATCACTTCTAAATTTATAGTCATTTTCAATTAATTCGCTCATAACTCTATGAATAAATAAATCAGGATAACGTCTTATTGGCGAAGTAAAATGGCAATAATACTGAGCAGCTAAGCCAAAATGTCCAGTATTAGTCGGACTGTATCTTGCTTGCTGCATAGATCTTAACATTAACGTAGAAATAATTCTCTCCTCAGGCTTACCTTTTACATCTTCTAATAATTGTTGAAAAGCCATAGGTTGAAGTTGAGTTAATCCCTTTATTTTATAGCCGTAATTATAAATAAACTTAGAAAACTCCTCTAGTTTTTCAGTATCCGGTAAGTCATGAACTCTATACATAAACGGAACTTCAAGCCAGAAAAACCTTTCAGCCACAGTTTCATTAGCAGCCAACATAAAATCTTCTATTATATTATTAGAAACAGTTAATTCATACTTTTTTATTTCTATCGGCTTTCCTTCTTTATTCAATATAACTTTAGCCTCAGGGATTTCAAAATCAACACTTCCCCTCATAGTTCTACGTTTCCTTAAAATACTAGATAGCTTCTCCATAAGTTTAAAATCCGGTACAAACTCCCTATATCTCTCAACAACTTTTTCGTCAGTATTTTCTAAAATCTTCGTTACATCAGAATAATTCATTCTCTCATTTACATTAATAACGCTCTTAAATATTTCACTATCTATAATTTTACCCGTCTTATCAATCTTCATCATAACAGAAAAAGCTAGCCTATCTTCCCCCATATTAAGACTGCATAATCCATTAGAAAGCTTTCGAGGTAACATAGGAATAACTCTATCTACTAAATAAACACTCGTTCCACGTTCATAAGCTTCTTTATCCAACGGACTTCCTTCTTTTACATAATGAGAAACATCAGCAATATGAACACCCAATAAGAAATTCCCACCGGGTAATTTTTCGATAGAAACCGCATCATCTAAATCTTTAGCGTCCTCTCCATCAATAGTTACCATTCTTATATCTCTTAAATCTCTTCGCCCTTTGTAATCTTTTTTACTAAGAGTATCCGGTATTTTTTCAACTTGTTCCAATACTTCAACAGGAAAATCCTCCGTTAAATCATGCTCGTACATAATTGATAAGACATCCACTCCCGGCTTTCCGAGTTTTCCAAGCCTTTTCACAACTTTTCCTTCAGCCGTCCTTCTCCCCTCCGGCCATTTTATAATTTCAACCGCAACAATTTCATTATTTCTAGCTCCCCCAAAATACGCTTTAGGAATAAAAATATCCTGAGTTATTTTTTTATTATTAGGAACAACAAAAGCAAAATTCTTACTCTTCTCAAATTTTCCAATTATCTTTTTATGATTTCTTTCAATAATTTTAGTTATAATCCCCTCAGGGCCACGTTTCTCATCTCCCATTGATAAAACTCTTACCTCAACTCTATCTCCGTCAAAAGCTCCTTTTATATCCGCAGGAGCTACAAAAATATCAGTTTCATTCTCATCATCGGGAATTACAAAACCAAACCCTCTTTCGTTAGCTTCAAAAATACCCTCTATCAATAAATTCATATTTTAACCTCCAAAAATAGAAAAGAGCCTATAATAAGGCCCTTTTGCATCAAAAATTAAGCATTCCAAAAAATAGTTAACGCTAAAGAAGTAATAACAAAAATAATAGCAGCATAAGTAGTCCATCTTCCAAGCATTCCATTTAACGTTCTAGCTTTATTCTTACCAAAAAACGTTTCAGCACCACCGGCAATTTCTCCGGAAATACCAGCACTTCTTCCAGATTGAAGAATAACTATTAAGATAAGAGATAAACATACGATAACGTGTAAAACTAACAATATTGTTTTTACCATAATTATTTCGACCTCCAAATTATTATACTCATCAACTTTATTATCATACCACAGTCGAAAAAAATATACAAGAGATTTTTTCACATTTTCACTTATAAACTTTACTTTTCAAAGCCATTTCTTGACATTATGTATACAAAATGTTAGAATATTGCTTGTATTTTTTCATAATATCTATTATATAATTTGTTTTATATAAGTTTTTGGAGGCAAAAATGAACAACTTCTTCTTTAAAGCATCTTCCCATATCAAAACTGTACTTGCCCATAAAAAGCTGGTATTTAACCTGGCAAAGCAAGCAGGCATCCCATTTCAAGGAATTACACACGACTTATCTAAATTCTCTCCGGCTGAACTTTTCGAATCAATCCACTACTATACCGGCGGTACGCAAAGCCCAATTTTAGCTTGCAAAAAGGAAAAAGGCTATTCCAACGCTTGGAATCACCATATAAAACACAACAAACATCATCTGGAATATTGGATTGATCCCAAAGAACCTTGTGGAGCAAAATTAATGCCATATAATTATTGGGTTGAGCTATTATGTGATACTTTATCCGCAGGAATGAATTATAAAAAGGATACTTGGACTAAAGAATACCAACTTAGTTACTGGGAAAACGCAATTACAAAATGGAAAAGTAAAGAAAACCATTTTATACACCCAGCAACGGAACATGCAACTGAAAGAGTATACAAAGAAGTCGCAGAAAAAGGAATAGAACCTGTAATTACAGGTCCGAATTTAAAAAAGATATATTTAGAAGAAAGGATAAAGATAATAAAAGGCGTTTAATGAGGTTGAAAAAGGAGCTGTAAAAATACTCATAAAATTCATAATGTATTGTGCTGTACCTCGTTCTACAAAAATATTTTTTGTGGAAAGTGTAGTACTAAGTTAAAGGACGGAACGGAGCTTACGCTCACATCCTGGGCACCTTTAAAATATGTTCTACATAGAGAGACAAAAAAAGCAATTTTTGTTTCACTTGGTACAGTACAATACATTATTAAAATGATAAACGAGTATTTTTACAGCTCCTTTTATTAATTTTTTATAAAACCTACTCACGCTTTTTCTCCGTTATATAACAATTTTAGCCCTATCGGAGTAATAATCGCAGCAAATAAAATCATTAAAACAACCGGGGTAAAAAACACAGGATCAAGCAAACCGGTAGCCACTCCCTTTTGAGCAATAATTAAAGCAACTTCGCCCCTATTCATCATACCGACTCCGACTTTTAGCGAATCTTTCCAACTAAACCTGCATACTTTAGCCGCCAACCCACACCCGATAATTTTTGTAATACAAGCAATTAAAACAAACAAAACCGAAAAAATCAACATATCTTTGCTAATAGACGAAATCTCTGTTTTAAAACCAATGCTGGTAAAAAATATCGGTCCAAAAAGCATATATAAATTAACATCAAGCTTATTCGCAATAAACTTAGCATCACGAATATTACACAAAATTATTCCGGCAATATACGCTCCAGTAATATCCGCTACTCCAAACCATACTTCCGCAATATAGGAAAGTAAAAAACATAGTGCTAATCCGGCTATCGGTATTCTTCTAGTTCTAGGAAAGAAATCACTTATCTTTCTAAAAACATAATACGCAATAAGCCCAATAACAAGAGCAAAGCCAAAGAACAACATTGTTTTTAATATAACATTTACAGGCGAAACTGATGAATCTCTTATTCCCAAAATAAATGTCAAAAGTACAATTCCGATAACATCGTCAATTATAGCTGCTCCCATAATAGCAGTACCCGTCTTACCTCTAAGTTTTCCCATTTCTCTTAAAACTTGAACAGTTATGCTAACAGAAGTCGCAGTCAATACGCAGCCTAAAAATACAGCTTTTAATAATTCAACGCTATCATAAAAAGGAACTTTATAAAATTCAATATATAACCAAGCTCCTCCAATCAGTGGCAACATTACTCCAAACACGGCAATTAACGCCGAAGTCCATCCAACTTTCTTTAATTCATTTAAATCAGTTTCAAGCCCCGCCAAAAACATCAACAAAATAACACCAATTTCCGCCATCTCAATCAAAAAATCACTCGGGCCAACAAAATTTAATACAGTTGGGCCAATAATTATACCCGCAACAATTTCTCCTACTACCGACGGTATACCGATCTTATTTGCCAATAATCCAAAAAGCTTTGCAAAAAATAAAATTATAGCCAAATCCAAAAAAATCGTAAAATTCTCCATAATCTTCCTCCATTCTACAAAATGCATAAAGTTTATCGGCAAATTTTACAAATTTCATAATAAAAGTGTAATAGGATTGCAAAAAAGAGATTGTAAAAAACATAAAATTTATAAAGCGGTGTACTATACCTCGCTCAACAAAAATATTTTTTGTGGAAAGTGTAGTGCTAAGTTAAAGGACGGAACGGAGCTTACGCTCACATCCTGGGCACCTTTAAAATGTGTTTTACATAGAGGGACAAAAAAGCAATTTTTGTCTCTCTTGGTATAGTACACCGCTTTATTCAAATAATAAACAAGTTTTTTACAACCTCTTTTATGAAATTATAATCAATCTTATAGCTCCACCGTTTCTCTCGGTTTTATCGTAATATGCAGAAACATTATATTCTCCACTCATAGCCTCATCCATTGTAGACAAGTTATATTCCGAATTAACTCTAACGTAAACCACTACATCACTCGAAACTTTAAGTTTTTCGCCTTTTGAATTTTCAGCATATGAATTATTTACATTTACAATACTTCCCTCAACCTTTTCTAAATTCTTAATCTTTCCTAAAGATTGACCATCTAAATATATCTGAACCGGTCCTTTATCTACTGAAAACGAAATCTCATTATTTGAATAAGTTGTAGAATTACCATCGACTATACAAGTATATGATTCACTATCTTGTCTTTCATTTATACTTTCCAAGATTCCATATTTCGCCGTATCTCCGGTAACATCTTTTATTATCATACTCTCTATTTCGCCTTTACTGTTTTTAGTAACCAAGGCAACATCTTCCTTATTTAAGTAAACTCCATTTAATCTATTGGAATATATTTTTTCAGTATTACCAAACTCATCAACTTCCAATATCTTTATTTTATCACTTATCTTATTCTTACTTCCTATCGTCTTATTTTCTAAATCAAATAAACCCGAAATATCAGTTGTCTTACTTGTAGAATATATTGAAACTTTACCGTTTTTATAGGAAACTTTAGCTGTATATCCTACCTTCTTACTGTAATTTGTATTCGTTGAAACATCCATTGTCTCTCCTGTTGAAAGTAATACCGTAGCATAATATGTAACCTTAGTATTTCCATCAGTTTGCATCTTTTCTTTTTTACCGGTAGATAATATTACTCCGACTTGTTCAAAGTATAAATCTTCCGTTTTATAAACATCAGATATTTCACTATTTCTATCCAATAAAACAGTAACCATATTTCCTAAGCTAATTCCCGATACACCAAAAGCTTTTTGGGCAGAATATGTAGACAATTTGTATGTTTTACCGGAAATAGTTACGGATGTCGGAGCTTCCTTGTTTGGAGAAATCACTTCAACCATTCCCGTTACTTTTTCCCTATACGCCCAAATAGCGTTACTGTTTTGGCTATAATATAAAACGTCATAACGCTCTAAATCCTCCACATCACTTTTTTCGCCATTTATATAAACTGTTGGACTATATAACCCTGTTAAATCGTATATACTACTATCAACATACGTAATAGGGCCTTCTATATTTTTCGACATAACATCTCCTAAAGCTACTGTTGAAGATGTCAAAGTATAGCCTAATGTTTCTATATATTTTTTACCGGTAGATTTAGAATTACAAGATAATGCATTATATATTAATCTATATAAATTTTCTCTTGTAACATTACTTCCTATCGTAGTATCTACTCCGTCTGTAAGTCCTATATCTTTAGCAATAGACAATTGCTCATACGGATATGACTGAGTAAAATCTTTATTGGTATATCCCAATAATTTTAACGTAGCAGTCACAGCCTCTTCATTTTTTACTACATTAAACGGCTTAAATTCGCCATCAGAATATGCTGTTAAATACCCGTTTAATGCTGCCAATCTTATATATCCGGCATCTTCAAAATTATACGGTACATCAGCAAATACAGAAATTCTGTTTGTCGCATTAGCAAGTGTTGCATTCGTTGACGCTTTTACTAAAAGCTTTGCAAGTTCCTTTCTTGTAATAGTATTATCAGTTTCATTAGTACCGTCTATTATCTCCATTCCGCTTAATATAAGCGAAACATCGTCTTTTGATATGTTCTCGGCAAAAGAAAAATTAGTAAACATTGCAAAAGTCAATAACATAATAAATATCTTCTTCACTTATAATCATTCCTCTCTAAAATATACTTTCTAATCATGTCTTAACGCATCTATCGGATTAAGTTTTGACGCTTTAGCCGCCGGAAAATATCCGAATATAATTCCGATTCCAACCGATACAGAAAACGCAATTACAATCGCATTAACTGATATAACCGTCGTCATATCCAATAATTTACCTGCAAAAGAAGCTACTACACAACCAAATACAATTCCTAAAACTCCACCCAACGCACTTGTAGTTCCGGCTTCAATTACGAACTGTAACAAAATATCCCTACGTTTACCGCCTAAAGACTTTCTTATACCTATTTCCCTAGTCCTTTCCGTAACAGATACAAGCATTATGTTCATAATTCCTATACCACCAACTAATAAAGATATCCCTGCAACTCCAACTAAAACTAAAGTTAAAGTACTTGAAAGTTCGTTAATTTGTTCAAGTGAGTCAGCTTGATTGTACACATTATAATAATTCGTATTACCAAATACACTAAATAAATATGTTTCTATCTTATTTTGTGCCTCACTAACACTATCTTTATCAGTCGCACTAAAGCTATAACTCGAAACTGATGCCATTCGAGATAATCTTGATGCTGTAGTATATGGGATAACCAACATATCATCAGCTCCTCCCTCTTCAGCATCTTGTTTAGCTTTAATAACCCCAACAACGGTATATTTCTCGCCATTTATCTTTATATCTTCTCCAATAATTTCACCACTTGGGAATAATTCATTCGCTATGTACTTTCCTATAACGCAAACCTTTTGACGTTTTTCAATATCTATATACTGAATAAATCTTCCACTCTCTATTTCATAACTTTTTATAGTATCATAATATTCACTTGCACCATATACAGTAGAAGTTAAATTTTCACTGCCGTGCTTTATCGTGGCCGATACAGTAACAAGCGGAGAAACCGCAGATATAACATCATCATTTTCACTTGCGAAATTCATCATATCTGTCGGAGTAATCTTTGTATTGCTTCCTCGCCCCATAACACTTACCGTTATTAAATTAGTTCCAAGAGATTCAAATGAAGAAGTCATATCCTTAGAAAAGCCGTCTACCAAGCTTACCAGTACAATAACCGCAGCTACACCGATTATAATTCCGAGCATAGTTAAAAATGACCTAAACTTACTTGTTAAAATGCTTTTTATAGCCAATTTAAATGATTGTTTTACGTTCATATACTTTTTCCTTTCCTAATTTTTAAGAACATTCATCACTAATTACTTTTCCATCTTGAATTCTTATAATTCTTTTTGCCTCAGCGGCAATACCTAAGTCGTGAGTAATTAAGACAATAGTGTTTCCTTCTTCATTTAGTTGTTTTAAAAATTGTAGAACTTCACGACCGGTTTTCGAATCCAATGCTCCTGTCGGTTCATCGGCAAGTATTATAGAAGGATGAGTAGCAAGAGCCCTTGCTATTGAAACCCTTTGTTGTTGACCACCTGAAAGTTGGTTAGGCATATGGTGAACTCTCTCTTTTAATCCAACTTTCTCCAATGATTCCAATACTCTTTTTTTCCTTTCCTCTGCATTCATATTTCTATAAAGCAAAGGCAATTCTACATTCTCATATACATTAAGCTTTGCAATTAAGTTATATTGTTGAAATATAAAACCTAATGTCTCATTCCTCATTTCCGCTAATTGATTATCCGTATAATGACTTACGTCTTTTCCGTTTAATAGATATTCACCACTAGTTGGAACGTCTAAAGCTCCGATTATATTCATACAAGTAGACTTACCGGAACCGGACTGACCAACTATTGCAACAAATTCACCTTTTTCTATTTTAAAAGATATATCATCTACCGCTCTTACTTCACTATCTCCGACATGATAAATCTTGTAAATATGTCTAAATTCTATCATATGTTATCTACCTCCCGGCATTCCGCCTCTATTTCCTCCTTGACCGCCACCGGAGAAATTACCTCCTCCACCAGGGAAACTACCGCCTCCCATATCTCCCATAGGCATCGAACCCATTGAAGCTCCTCCGCCCATAGGCATTGACATCATTCCACTACTACCATTTGAAGATGATGAACTCGTTCCGCCTTCAGTTACGGTAGAAATAACATATACCTCAGCTCCTTCGCTAAGTCCCTCTTTTATTTCTATATAATCCGAACTGCTAAGGCCTGTTGTAACTTTTATGTATTTATACCCCTCAGGAGTGTTTCTCATTTCAACGATTTCTCCCGGTAGTGTAGTTTTGTTCTTCTGATTTTCTGAATTCTCATCAGTTGTTTTATTCTTATTTACTTCTAAAGAATTAGCATAATCTTCTTTAACTAATACAACATCTCCACGTGAAACAGCAGAAGTAGGAACCATAACTACATCAGTAACTTCTTCTGATACAATTTCAGCAGTTACATTCATTCCCGGTAATAATCCGTCATAATCAGATATAACTACTGTAACCGGATAAGTTGTAACTCCGCTTGACGCTGAGCCTACAATACTTATATTGGTAATCTCTCCTTCAAATTCTTGCCCCGTTAAAGCGTCTGCTGTAACAATAACTTTTTGTCCAAGTTTTATGCTTTTTATATCTAACTCATCAATACTCATTTCAAAAGATAATTTACTCATATCCGCAATAACAGCCAGTGTCGTTGATTCTGTTCTTGTAAGCTCATCTCCGGCTTTATAGTACTTATATGTAACCGTACCATCTATCGGACTTGTTACTGTACAGTCATTATATGCTTCATTGGCTTCTTCTAAAGAAATCTGCGCCTCACTTAAAGATAACTGAGCCGATTTTTTATTAAGTAATGTTGAGTCATTTTCTATTGTTAGTATTACATCATTATTATTTACTATATCTCCGTTAGAAAAATTAAGTTTTTCAATAGTTCCGGACGTTTTTGATGTCAAAACTGTTTCATTTTTATAATTCGCTGTTCCTGTTGAATTACAAGCATAATTTCCAACAGTCGCAGATACTAATTCGCCGGTTACTAAGTTACCGGGATTCTTAAAACTTATCTCTATATCTGTAACTATGGCACCGTAAGAATTTGTATATTTTCCTGTTGATACATTTTCAACTGTTCCTTCTATTTCTTCTCCTAAAAGCTCTAAATATACTCTTGCTATATTCCCTTTGTTTATGTACTTAGCATCTGTTGCTAAAAACGGTAATTTCACTGTAAGCGTATCTGAATCAACTAAATCAGCTATTTTTGTTCCGTTGTTTATGCTATCTCCTTCTTCGACATATAAGTTTGATATTCTGCCTGAAAACGGAGCTTTTAGCGTTAAGTTATTTACGCTGTCAGTTGCTTGTTCATACGACATTTTTTGCTTTTCTAGTGAATTTTGAGCTTTGGTGATGTTATTTTTTGCATCTGTATTGTCTATTACATATAATAAATCACCTTTTTTATACTCTTGACCTATCTCTACGTTATCTGACAATATTTCCCCGGTTACAGTTGTTACTATGGTATAATCTTCTATTGGATTTACCGTACCTGAACCGCTTATTGTATTACTGATGTTGCCTTTTTGAGCTGTTACTTTGGTTATAACAGTCTTTGTTGTGTTACCGCCTTTGGAAAAAGCTAAAACCACACCTCCGATTAGTACTAAAACTGCCACTCCGATAATTATTATTTTTTTCTTTTTCTGCATTATTTAAATGCACCCCCTAAAATATTTATCTTATGTTTCTTAGTATAAACTCTAAATGTGATGTAATTGTGAAGAATTGAAGTTAGTTTCTTGAAATTACAGTGATTTTCACTAAAAAAGAGGAAAGCCAAGTTGACTCTCCTCTAAATAGTTTGTCTTATGGAATTACCTCAATTGTAAAACCACCATATTTTTCTTTTGCCTCTATAAAAAGTTCTAAAAGAGTTTCTGCATAATCTCCTAAGTTCTTTTTACTTATAGCAAAATCCTTCCATATTATTTTAGCATTCTCTCCATTAATCCAGTCACTCGTACAGTCCGTTATGCAATCCCAAAACGCATCAAGATTTTTTCCATAATAATCTGGGAATTCAAATACTTCTTTTAAAATTTTATGAGTTGTATCAATATCCACAAATTTTGTGCCGTCCAATATAATTTTTTCCATAATCTCAATCTCCTATCTTTATTACTTTAACATATGCTTTATTTTTGTCAACTAAACGTTTTGTCATCAATTTCGCAAAAAAGAGGAAAGCCAAGTTGACTCTCCTCTAAATAGTTTTTACCAATTTCCTTCCTCGAAATCTTTCGAATACCATTCTGAAATATATACAGCTATCCATACAATCTTGTGTGTAATAACATCAGTTGCAATGGATATTCCTTTATCAGATTCCCAAAATTCTTCAAAATCATTATATACAAATGAGTTATCTACTTTAGGTAATTCTTCTTCAGGCATACCAACATATATTTTTCCAAATAGCATTCCTTTATACCCATCTAATGTAGTAATTCTTAATAGTTTTTCGTTTGATAAGCTAAAGGTTAATGCTACTTTATCTTGAATATGATACTCAATCCAATCATCATATATATGCTTTTTTACGCCTTTGCTTTGCAAAATATCTTTTAGTTCTTCACGCGTACTGTATAGTTTTATTCCGCCTAGTCCTTCATATGGAATTATTGGTGCATTAATATCTACTTCCATATCAATTTCCTCCTGTAAAAATAATTGTTGCCGTTTCTTTTCCGTCTGTTTTATACATACTTTTTACTCCATCTACTATCTTAATTATACCCTGGTCTGTTGTGCTAATTTTTACATATGGTAATTCACCGTGCCGACCTCCACCAGGAGATACTTGTACTTGAGCAATGTTTCTACCTGCGCCCGTATTAGTAATTTTAATAATCTGAGCTTTACTTTCAGGATAATTAGAGCCTCTTACTTTTACTTCGTATCCAACATCTTTAAGAGCGTCAGCAATTTCATCTACTGATTTACCTGAAAATACATTAGGATTAGCTTTAATGTCATCTATGCTTATCTTACCATTTTTGAAAATGGAAGATAAACCCAATTTACCTGTCAGTTCCACTACAAAATCGTCTACTTTATCCTTTGCCTTAACCCAAGCCTTTCCGACTTTGCTAAGTTTTCCGGTTTTTGCAGACTCTTTTATGGCTTCTACTGCTTTGCTTGCTCCTTTTTCTAAAGCTACTGCTATCAAGATTTCTGCGGTAAGTTTTCCTAGAGACCTTGCTGTTTCTTTTGCTTCTCTGGCTACTACTCCGTCTACTATGTCATAGCTTAACGTTACCCAAAGGTCTAGTATCGCTTGTCTTTCTTCTCCTCCCCAAGGGGTTAATGCTTTGGCTAAGAAAGATATTCCGCTTCCTAAATCTTTTGCTGACTTTACCGGATGTGCAACTGTACTCCATAGACCTTTTCCTGTATCTACTACTCCGTCCCATATTCCAAGCATAAAATATGCTAATAAATCTGTTCCGGTTGTTGTATCTACTACGTTAAAGTCTATTGCGTATTGAGCTGTTTCTCCGGTTGTGTCGTTTCGAGTTTCTACCATTAACGTGTAATAACCTACGTCTGTACAGTCGAATGTCGCACTAACATCATTTCCGTCAAAGTTATACCATTCGGATAATCCGTCATTAAACATTGTTGTGCTGTACATATTAAGTCTTATTCCGTCGCAATGCTCGTTTCCTACTACGTTTACGGTATAGCTTCCTTTTATTACTTCCATACCTTCTTGTAAATTTGTAGGATATGCGTATGGTGTTGTGTCTTCTACGTTAACTATGGTTTCATCTGTTCCTAAGATTTTGGTGTAAGTTTCACTATCTACCCAACCTGTAACGTCTAAACCGTTTATTGATTGAAAATATGCCACATTACAAATTGTAATATTTCCATATTCTCCGGTAACTAATTGGTCGGAAAAGCCTAACTCATAAAGTTTTTGCTGAATTTTAGTTACTTTTTCTCCGGTTGAACCTGTTTTGAGTTCGTAAGTGCTCGTTTGTTCACTTACTTCGCTAAATTTTTTCTCAGCTCTCTTTACGTCGAAGTATTCGTTTATTACATTATTTACTTCATTGGTCAGTAACAGATTTTTGTAGTCTTCGGTAATCTCAAGATTACTATACGCTTTAATTATGCTTTTTTCAACATAATTTTTTAGTTCACCAATACGGGTATCACATGCTTTTAGTATAGCTATGCTTGCATATTGAGGCTTATTGTTTGTATCGTACAAATAATCCCCTTTAGATATAAATTGTTCTTCATCATTAATCCATAATTCATCATATAGTGTTCTTAAAGTATATACATAATTATCTGTATAGCCTAATGAAGAAGTTGTGTCTGAAACTCGGTTGTATAGATGCGTTCCGTCTGAAACATATAATGTGCCGGATGTTATTTCAGTTGTATTTTTAGAGTTGTATAAGGAGTCAATTAAATTATGCTCTATATCATTATTATAATCTTCCCATGGTATATCATAGTCATATATGTGCATATACCCGTTGTCGTTATGCAATAAGTTACTCCAATAAACATTAAATATTTTTACAAACAAATCAGTTTGAGATAAATATAGTACATCATTTTTTATGATGGGTTCAAACATAAGACTATCTTTTACACCATCAATACTGTATGTACTATTTTTATAATCAATTTCAATATTTGTTCGGCTAATAGTAAACTTTGCTATTTTGCTTGTATGTTCCCAAGAAGTAAGTTCACCACCGGCAAGTTCTATAAAAAATTTAACCGGTACATATGTGTTAATATAGTTCTTTTGGGGATGCCTGTAATCAAATATTTCTCCTTCTAAGTCTACACGCTTTCCGTCTACAAAAAGATAATCATCGTTATCTTTGTAAACAATTTCCGGCATTAATCCTTTTAAATCTGCCGAAAAAGCTGTAAGCGGTACACAACCTAATACCATTACGATAGTTAGAATAAGCGATACGATTTTTTTCATAGCTGTTCTCCTTTAAAATAAATTTAATTGGATTTTTGGCATATGTAATTACATATTGCCTAGTTCATTTTTATTGAACTTTTTCATTATACTATATTTTTTATGTAAAGTCAACTAAAAAGTATAATCTTTTAACTCAAAAAGTAATTAAATGTAGCGATTTTCATATAGTAAAATTGAAATTACAGTGATTTTAAGTTTTACTTATATTCTTATTTTTTATGCATATTCTTATTTTAAGGAGGCAAAAGATATGTTTTTTATAGTTTCTAAACGCAAAGCAATTTTTACTTTTATTATTATAATAATGATTATTATAGGAATTATTTTCCCATTTAGTCGAGTTGAAAGTACAGATAACAAAATGCCTATAATTATGTATCACAATATTTCGGAAATAAAAAATATGTTAGGTCCCTATGTTATATCCGTAGAGCAACTTGAAAAAGATATGATTTATATAAAAAATAACGGATATACTACTGTTTTGATGCAAGACATAATTGATTTTGTAAAAAATGGTACACCTCTTCCTGATAAACCTATAATGCTTACATTTGATGATGGTCACGAAGGATGTTTTAAATATTTACTTCCTCTTTTAGAAAAATACGATATGAAAGCTGTAATTTCGGTTGTAGGCAGTTTCTCAGATTATTCAGAAGAAAATCCTTGCTCAGTTGCTGAATATTCTTACCTTACTTGGGAAGAAATAAAAACTCTTTCTAAAAATCCTAGAATTGAATTCCAAAATCACACTTATTCTCTGCATTCAAACGCTACAAGACAAGGTGCAAAAATAAAGAAGGGAGAAAGTTTTAATGATTATCGAGAAATTTTAACTAATGACCTTTCTTTGCTACAAGATAAATTTTTTGATTTTACCGGCAAAAAGCCTACTACGTTTACTTACCCTTTTGGACATTTATGTACGGAATCTGTTGAAATTTTGGAGGAGCTCGGATTTAGTGCTGCCCTTACTTGTAGTGAAATCCAAGTCGATTTAGACAATATAAATTTATTTAGATTAGGTCGTTTTAATAGACCTTCAGGCAAAAGCAGCGAAACTTTTTTTAACTTTGTGCTAAGTCATTAATTTTCCCTCTATTATTTTTAAATAAATAATGATAAAATTCTCATACGTATAGGAGGTAATTTTATGGGAAAAGTATGGAATGTATCTATGGATGTGAATACTGAAAATTTTATTTATAATTATGAACAAATCAAGAATTTTGTCGGCAAAGATGTAGATATAATGCCGGTTTTCAAAGATAATGCGTATGGTAGTTTTATTAATTATAATATAGAGCTTATTAATAAACTAGATATAAAAATAATCGGTGTTGCTATTATAGATGAAGGAATAAAACTTAGAGAACTTGGTTACACAGGAAATATTTTAATACTAAATCAACCACTTTTTGAAGAAATGCATTTTGCTGATAAATATAATTTAACTGTATCTGTTGCTTCTATTTCTCTATTAAATAAACTTGTTAATTCAAATGGGAATTATAAAATTCACATAGAAATAGAAACCGGTATGGGACGAACCGGTCTAAAATTGGAGGAGCTTGAAGAATTTTTAGAAATTGCTAAAGCTTCAGATAATATATCAATTGAAGGTATTTTTACTCATTTTTCTTCAAGTGATTCAGATATGAACTATACCGATATGCAAATTGCTATATTTGCTAAAGCTATAAATATAGCGAAAGAAAAAATTAATCTTAAATTTATACATTGTTGTAATTCGGCGGGAATAATTAATTTCCCAGAGGCTCATTTTAACCTTGTACGCCCGGGACTAATACTACTTGGATATTATCCGGACGAGAAACTAAAAAATAAAATTCATTTAAAACCTGTGCTTACTTTACGATCAAAAATTTCATTCCTAAAAGAAGTACAGGAAAATACGTATATAAGCTATAACAAAGATTTTTGTACTAAGCGTATATCTAAAATCGCTACTGTTCCCATCGGATATGCCGACGGACTTAGACGGAGCTTGTCTAATAAAGGTAATGTAGTAATAAACGGGAAAATAGCTCCAATTGTAGGTAAAGTTTGTATGGATTGTTTTATGGTAGATGTAACCGAAATTAACGCAAATGTAAACGATGATGTATATATTTGGGATAACGGAAAAATTTCCGTAGAGGATATTGCAAGGATATACGATACAATAAATTATGAGGTTATTTCTTCTTTGTCTGAACGAATTCCACGAAAGTTTATTTAAAAAGGAAACTGCCGACACTCGCCGGCAGTTTTTTCTTTGAATAAATTACATTATCAAATCCATTGCATCAATCGAGAAAGAAGCGAACCTACATGTAACCCAGTCATTTTCATAAAATGTTTCGTCACACATATGATAAGATTTAGTCACTTTTTTCTCTCCTAAAGAGCATACACACTTTGCTTTTTCAGGTAAATACGAGCCAACATCACTCATAAACTGTTGTAATTCTTCTTCCGTTCTAAAAACGAGCTTGCTATCACGAGCTAAACTAGAAATATTGTCATTAAGACTTAATCCATTATTGGAAACACATACTTCAATGCTTACACTCAAAAAAAGCTTGTTTCTTTTGGCTTGATCTTCCCACTCATTAGTAATCCATATAACAGATTCATTTACTATTGTCTCGTAATCTTCTGTTTCTTCACTTTCCTTCAGAAGTCTGGATAACTTACATTTAAGCGTCATATTTTCTTCAATCCTCAGACTTAACGTATTTTCAATTGCTGTTCTCACTACGTTTTTTCTGTCGAGTTCCATAGTATACCTCATTCTTTCGTAATAAAACTTTTTCGATTGCTTACACCTATCTACATTTTATTAATTCCACCTCCCCAAAAAAATGGATAGGTTATTTATCATTTATTCCATCAAAGTTTATTATATACATAATTCTATTTTTGTCAACTATTTTTGTAAAATTATTTCCGGGTATAGTTACCGGTCAGACTTAATTACTTATCAAAAGATAACAAGTAGACTGAATAGTAACCTAGTATAAAGTCAATTTATTCATTAAATAAGTACAAAGAAAAACCTGCCAGCAACTTGCTAGCAGGTTAAAGCTTTAATAAAACTCGCGAACTACGTTCATACAGCTTTCATCTAATCTATAAACTTCTCCGTGTTCTGGAAAAGACACATTAACAGTAGCACCATATGCTTCGTCTAAATCCGCTGAATCCCAGTACTTAAACGCAATCCAAAAATCTCTCTCAACATCTATACATACAAAAACCCAATAAACTTTTTGCTTCAAATAACTTCTGTTCTTTCGAATCCAAGCATCATTTTTTACAAAGACTGCAGGGTAAGGAGTA
>CAYYWT010000003.1:0-29328 GCA_964475435.1 uncultured Eubacteriales bacterium | reverse complement strand
TGAGCGACGGTCGGTAATTTGGATAGAACCGTCTAAAACGAAGTCCGGTAAAGCGAAATTTAATTATGTTTCTTACCTCGACTAGATAGAGATTTCCCGGAACGACAAAAAAGACTAAAGCCCTATGCAAACGCATAAAGCCTTAGCCTTTTTCTACCATTTTCTTCTATAACTGGATTACCCCCCCATTTACATCATTTACCATTTTGTAATCAGCAAAACCGCTTAATTTAGCCATTTTTAAAACCGTAATTTTTGGTAAAAACATAGGGTAACCTCCTCTCATTATAAAAAACACTCATTTCAGTTATCGTCAAAAAGAAGTTACAACTTAACCATTCCCAAAAAATATTTTGGATAAACACGGTACAGTACAACCACTTTACGAATATTATAATTTTTTCAACTTCTCTCTAAATATAATCCATTAATGAAATCGAAAGCGTCTTCGCTCCGGCAGCCAACGCCGCCTCGTAAATCGTTTTAGAATTAGCCAAATTAGTCGCAGCCTCAGCATAATCCACATCTTCGTTTAAACTTAATGACTCAGTAATATTCGTCAAACTCGTCTCTACTCTATTCTTAGTCAACTCAAGTCTATTCATTTTAGCACCAACATCAGCCAAACAATCCAAACATATCTGTAAGTCATCTTCAATAGCAGCTCCGGCTTTCTTTATCTCCGAACTGTCTCCATTTTTCATAGCGCTAAGTAAATTATCTATATTCGCTATCACTCCGGCAGTTTCTCCTTCTTCGCCCTTTCCACCAAACACATCAGGTCCTAAAGTATTTACCTGAATAGAACTTCCAAAACCAATACTGTAATTAATAGCCTCTTTATTTACTCCAGAAGTAGTAACTTCCATATTATAAGTTCCATCATCATTTAGCAAAGTTTTCTCAGTCTCATATCCGGAAAAAATATATCTACCGTTGTACTTTGTATTCGCAATACTTACTATCTCGCTTTTTAATTGCTTAATCTCAACCGCAATAGCTTCCCTTTCGTCGTCTCCTCTTGTACCATTAGCAGCATCAACAGAAAGCTCACTTATTCTTTGTAAAATATCGTTATAACTATCCAACGCAGACTCAGTTACTTTCATTAACTCGTTAGCATCTTCGATATTTTTTTCATTTTGCTCTAGTTGAGCAATTTTCGACTTATATCTTATAGACTTAGCCGCAGCAATAGGCGAATCAGACGCATATTGAAAAGATTTACCGGTTTGAATTTGAGTCTGATATTTATTTACATTCCCAGCCGTCGTTGATACATTTCTAACAAAGTTCCTTATAACCATATTATTAGTCAAACGCATATTTTTTCACCGTCCTTAAATCGTATTTACCAATACTTCATATATCTCAGAAAACGTAGACATTACCTTAGCAGCAGCCTTATACATTTGCTGATATCTTACTAAATTCGTCGCTTCTTCATCTAACGAAACCGAGGAATAAGCATCTCTTTGATTTTCAAGTTGAGTCATAATAGAAGTATGAGACTTATACAAACTTTTCGATACATCCGCATCAACGCCAAGATTTGTAATCATTCCCGATACATAATCTTCTAAATTAGAAGTACCGAACAAACTACTATTTTCCTTAAAATCAAGTAAACTCTTTATAGACTCCGTATCATTATTATTTAACGGACTATCAAACGATTTAAACAAATTACCTATATCGTCTAAAGTTTCTTTAGAAAGCGAAATATTTCCAGCAGTTAATTCTTGATACCCATTTAATATATCGTCATTTGTCTCCCATCCATTAGCAAATTCATTAGAATATCTTTCGTTTGTGCAAAAAAATCTTATACCGGCAGGTTCCGTCGCATCTTCAGCCGAATAAAAAGTATATCCGTCAGCATATCCCTTACTTACCTTTTGACCATTTACAATTCCCTCATTAAAAGCAAGCGCAAAATTTCTAGCTATCGTGTTAAGCTCCTCCATATAATGAGGAACACCTTTTACCCAACCTGTCTCATCACTTCCGTTACCATCCCTTAATTCCATAGTAGCTTTTAACTTTCCGGAAGATAACGTAAGCGTCGCTCCATCTTTCCAACCTACATCGTATAATCCTTCTACATCCGAAGAATTTAATTTATCAACACGCTTAGATAACTCTAATTCTCTATAATTACCATGATCTATCATAACCGTTCCGGCAAATTTAATAGTTAATCTTACATCTTCACTTCCATTTATAAGCTTGCCGTAAGTTTTTTCCGTAACCTCAACATCGCCGTATTCAGCTAAGCTATCTATAAGTAAATCTCTTTCATCTCTTAATAAACTACTTTCTCTGCCAACCATTTCATTATTTCTTATTTTTACATTCAAATCCGAAATTCTCTGGGCTAAATCATTTATAGCATCAACTTGTTCCTTTACGTTATTATTCAATTCAACTTGTAATTCTTCTAATTGAGCTGAAGTTTCATTAAAATAATTTGTAAGTTGAACACCTTTATTTTGGACTAAATATCTATATGTAGTACTAGAAGGATTATTAGCAAAGTCATTCATTGCGGAACTAAATTCATCTATCGCTCCAACTAATCCGGAAACAGACGACTCATTTATAATTTTCTCCAATTCAAGATAATAGTCATTTTTCGTAGACCATTCACTCGAAATAGAACTTTGATTCCACATCTTAGTATCTAAATATTCATCTCTCATTCTTTCCAAGCTGACACAATCAGCCCCAAGTCCGAAAATAGGCTCGGTAATACCTGTCGCGTCTTGACCGAAAGTTTTAAACTGAGCAACACGTCTTGTATACCCCTCTGTTCCGACATTAGCGATATTTTGGGACGTAACATCCATCGCCTTTGTACTGGAATATAACGCTCTTAGTGATAAATTAAGTCCTGCAAAAGAACCTGTTACCATTGTCTTTCACTCCTTTTATACGACCTTAAATATTTATAACCGTCTCTAACATCTCATCAACTATGTTAATCATTTTAGAAGCAGCAGTATAACTATATTGAAATTTAATCATATTGCTAAGTTCTTCATCCATAGAAACTCCACTTACTGTATTTATCTTTTCAAGCGCTGAATCAACAACATTTTGTTGCGTTTCCTCGCCTGTTATCGCAATATTGGCAGCCTGTGCAAAATTCAATATAAAATCCGCATATTGTTCATCAACGGTAGAATAGCTATTACCATTGTTAAAAACATCTGTATTAGTTAAATCAACTAGCATTCTTCCAATTTGGAAATCTCCGGTGTCTCCAGATAAAGATAACGGCATATTATTTAAATCGGAAAATAACGGATTAATCTTAATATTTCCCATTTGTAAAGGAAGTTCTTCATCAATTTTCAAGAATAAATCCAAATTATATGTAGTAACTTCTCCAGTTTTTTCATCAATTACATCGTTTCCGAATTCATCTTTAACCGTATCTCCGTGTCTATTTCCGTACACATTAGCACCTTGACGGAAAATAGCGTTTATTTCATTAGTTAATCCATTTAATATTTGGTTAAGTCCGGCACGGAAAGCAGGTATCCCCTCAGTCTTTTCAGTACCATTAAGCCTTGAGTTAAAATCTCTTGATAACGCAAGTCCTAAATCTTCCGCTCCGTCTTTACTATCAAAGTCTTCAATCTCTAAAACATTTCCGTCAGTTTCTTGAGCCAACTTCATCCAATTTTTCGCACACGCTTCATTCGTTACAGTAATTAATCTCATATCCATTTTATTAAGTAATGAAGCAGTATGCTCGACATCCGTTCCCGGATCAATTTTTTGGTCAGTAAATACCAACATATATTTATTACTGTCTTCTCTATATTTTATAAAAGTATCATATTTATCAATACTATCTAATACCCTTGACGAATTAGAATTAATTAACTTTTTTATTTCATCCAACTTATTTTCCGGAACATTAACCATTTCTTCATTAATATAATCTTTTAAGCCGTTAATGTCTAACATTGTTCCGTTTAAATAGTCTTGAACCTCATCAGATAAAGTTTCTTTCCCTTGAACTTCTCTTACATACATTTGGAAACCTATAACTGAATCTCCACCGGTCAATTCATAAGCTTCAATTTGAGATAACATATCTTCATCACCGGCAAATTTTTCTTTTAATAAATCAAGAGTAACTCCTTTATCTTCCATATACTCCTTTACAACTTGTTCAGGATTTATCGTATCTTTAACAGAATCTATAAAAGCTGTAAAAGAATTAGCATTCCCGTTATAGTTATCTAATATTTCAACCATTTTAGTACCATATAAATAATCTGCATATGATTTTAACGTATCTCCGTTAATTTTGTCTCCATTATTGGTATAAAATTGGTAATTAGAACCTTGTCTATCCAAAGTAGATATCATCGTAGTTATATTATTTCTCATACGTTCTATATTAGTCAAAGACAAGTCACTGTCTATGCTAACAACAACATCCATTTTTTCTTTAGGACTACCGTTTGTAGAAGATGCATAGTTTCCTACGACATTCTCTCCACGCATATCCAAAACACCTTTTAGCATACCCGAATTAACTTCTACTTCTTGACCTGTTTTCTCCCATACAGGATTACTAAAAGTACTTTTAGCTATATTTTGAGCAGTAGAAAGCTTATTTACAGAAGTTCCAACCACTAAATGTCCATTTCCACATCTTATATTAACCGCAGTGTTAGAAAAATCTTCAACTTGAATATCTATTAACTCAGCTAATTCAGCAATAATACTTTCACGACTGTCTCTAAGTTCACAACACATAACTCCGCCGGCTTCTCCGCTCGTTATTTGGTCATTTAAATTAGCAATTCGCTTAGAATAATCATTAATCTTATCAACAATGCTATCTACTTCAATATTCAATTCATTTTGCATTTTTATAAGTTGTTCTTCTATATTATTAAATTCACTAACTAAAGCCACCGCATTTTCTCTTAAATATCCTCCGGCAACGGACGTAGTATATTCTTTAGAAAGCTCATTAAACGACTCCCATAAGTTACCGAGAGTCTCTTGCATAGAAGAACCGTCAGAACCGATAATAGCTTGTAAACTATTATAAACTTGGGACTCCATTTGATATTCGCCCAATGCCGGTAATTCGTTTCTATAATTCGTTTCTAAAAATTCCATTCTTATTTGTTTAACCTGGTTAGCATCTACTCCAAGGCCTATACCGAAATTCCCTCTCGACGTAGTTTGAAGTTCACTTTGGACTAAACGTTGTCTATGATAACCGTCAGTATTAACATTAGATAAATTATTACTGGTAACATATAAATTTTGTTCAGCAACTCTAAGTCCGCTAATAGCTCTGCTAAATGCTATCATTATTCTTTCAACCCCTTTTTTAAACGACCTTTTACTTCTCTAAAAAACTTCCTTTACAATTAATTAAACATCTTATAACGATATATCCAAAAACTTCTTCGCTTCGTTTCTATTAGCCTCGCCGTATTTACTATAAGTAACAGGCTCTCCGCCGGTTCCTGTAAGAATTCCTACGGAAAAATTAATATAATCAAGCGAATTTTTAATCAATTTTTCATTTAATTTATTCTTATCATCTATTTTTTTAGTAATACTCAAAATATTTTCTCTAAGATTCATAAGCTCGTCTTTATTTTCAGGAAAATATTCGCATATTTCCGGAATTTTCGGTATCCCGTCAATTCCTTTAGACTTTCCAAACTCTTTAACTATGGAAATTCTACGCTTTTCAAGGACAATAAATTTACCAATAAGTTCTTCTTCAAGCGAAACCATATCTTTTAATTCATCTACTTTATCCTTCACAACAATATCGGTTTTCTTTTCAGAAATCTTAAGTATTTCTTGATAAATTTCGTATTGTTTTTTTAAAATTTCAATCATTTCTTCCATAGCGTACATCTCCTTTTTTTAATTTATCTTACCATCTCTCAACTCGCCCGCAAAAACTGCATTTCATTTCAATAAATCCATCTTGTTCTTTCATTTTTCTTCTTTCATCTTCAGAAATAGTCTTTAATGCTTGTTCCATTCTTTCCCTTGAACAATCACAAGAAAATTTAGGAACCATTTCTTCCAATACGGTAATCTTATCATCTCCAGAAACAGCCATTAATATTTCTTCTAATGAAAATCCTTTTTTAATTAATTCTTCAGTTGGGAGCATATGATTAATTCTTCCCTCAATCATATCGATAATCGCAGAATCTGTTCCCGGCATAAGTTGAACTAAATATCCACCCGCTGAACTTATTTTTGCCTCCTTTGTAACAGAAAGCCCAACTTCAATAGCGGTAGGTATTTGTTCAGAAGTAAGGTAATAATCAGCAAGTTCAGTCCCGATTTCTCCGGTAGAAATTTCAATGCTTCCGGATTCCGGTTGTTTTAGTCCTATATCTTTTACTACTGTAAGTAAGCCGTTTTTCCCAACAGCATTTCCTACATCTAATTTCCCGTTTTCAGTTAAAGGTATATCTACAACCGGGTTTTGGACATATCCTTTTACCACGGCATTTTTATTAGCACAAACGACTGCATTACCCAAAGGGCCATTTCCTTTTAGTAAAAGAGTCAATTTATCGTTTTCATTTTTTAGCATTGCCCCCATTATAGCGCCACCTGTTAATAATCTTCCTAAAGCCGCAGTAGAAACAGGCGATAAACCGTGTATATCAAGAGCTTTTTGAACTAAATCGGCAGTAGTCGTCGCAACAAGCCTCACTTGCCCATCAAAAGCAAAACCTCTTATTAATCTATCCATAAAACATTCCTCCGTTCTTTATACAAGGTATTCTACCAAAAAAAAGACTTTTTGTATAGATTTATATTGCAATTTTACATAATGTATGTTATAATCGTTATGTTAGTTTTTTAAACATATATTTCGTATAATCTTATACGAAAGGTTTTAGTCGCATAACGCGACGGAAAGGTAAATATTATGAAACTTGAAATTGCTACTCGTTACACACTTGTTAATGCTAATGACAAGTCCAACCAGATGATTACTGAATCTTATGAGAAAATTATCGAATTGCCTAATGGCTTTTTCGCACTTATCGGTAACGGCTTTTGTAAGATTTGTAATTCTTACGGAGAGTCTTTACATCTAATTAACACTAGAAACACAGAAAAATTTATTGTTTACAGAGAACCAAATTTTATTTGTTTAAACATTAACGAAAAATGGTGGTTTATGCAAAAAGATGGAAGATTGTCTGTATCTCAGTATGATGACGTGGATTGTGGTTTAGGTAATGATGAACTTATAGGTGTCCGTGTCGGTAAAAAGTGGGGATATGCGGATAATTCCGGAATACTTCATGTTCCGGCTATATACGACTATTGTCATTTCTTCTCACATTCTTCAACTTTGCCGTTAATGGTAAAAGTTAATGGTAAATTCACTTTTTGCAGTCCTACCGATACTGAAGCTGACTTTATTTTATTTGATAATGCATTACCGTTTAAATTTGAAAACAACTTAAATAAATATGTTGCAGTTGTTTTCAATGATGGAAAACAAAATCTTCTTTTAGAAGATGGTTCCTTTGTATTTGACGAATTTGTAGATGCATTTTTCATTTATGAAAAGCGTGGAATCATAACTACTAACGGTGATCGTCGAAATTGGTACACGTTAAATGGCAATAAAATTATCGAAGATTGTCTTGCTATTCGGCCTCAAAAGGATATGCCTTTCTTTATTGTAAAGAAAGAAACAGGATATGGAATTACCGATGAAAATGGCTTCTTCTTAACAAATTGTATTTATGATTCAAAGATGTTACTCACAGAAAAGATGTTTATTTTACAAAAAGATGGAGAGTTTGTCCTCTTTAAGCGTGATATTGGAGAAATTTTTACTCCCAAAACTGCTTCTAATAAGGACTGCTCCGAAAGAGAGTATTTAGACTATGTATTGAAAGCTTTAGAATATTATCTGGCTTAACCTTAAAAAGCATCCCGAAAGGGGTGCTTTTTTCTGTCCTTTTTTCATATACATTTAATGAAGTGGAGGGAATAAAACTTGAAAAAAATATTAATGTTTATATTTACTTTATTAAGTTTAACTTTTAACATATCTTATGCTTTGCCGAACATTTCTGCTAAAAACGCAATAGCAATCGAAGTGTCAACCGGAAGAATTTTATATGAAAAAAATCCAAATGAAAAAGTTCCTATGGCAAGTACAACAAAAATAATGACAGCAATAGTAGCATTAGAGCAGAACTTAATTGACGATACAGTTGTCGTAAGTAACAACGCTGCTTGGACAGGTGGCTCATCGGTTAATCTTAAAAAAGATGATGAAATAGAATTAAGTGAGCTTCTGTACGGATTAATGTTAAATTCCGGTAACGATGCCGCAGTAGCAATTGCCGAACATACTTCCGGTACAGTTTCAGAATTTGCAAAACTTATGAATGAAAAAGCTAAAGAAATCGGTGCTTTTAATACTAACTTCGTAACTCCTCATGGTTTAGATTCTCCCGAACATTATTCTACTGCATACGATATGGCAATAATAACAAAATATGCTCTGAATAACCCTACAATAAGAAAACTTGTATCAACTTCTCATTATACTATGAAGTTTAAAAACGGTAAAACAAAAGAACTTTCCAATACAAACCCTTTACTTTCATTTTATGAAGGTGCAAACGGAGTAAAAACAGGATATACAGGACTTGCCGGTAAATGTTTGGTTGCTTCAGCAAAAAGAGATGATATGGAAATAATAGCAGTTTTATTAGGCGATCCTACTTCTAAAGCACGCATAAACGATAGTGTAAAAATATTGGATTATTGTTTTAATAACTACAAATTATATGATTTACGCAAGCTTTATCCATTAAATTTTTCAATAGAAATAAAAAAAGGAACTTGTCCAAACATTAAACCGATTTATGAATCCTCACTTTTCTTACCGTTAACAGATTTGGAAAAAAACAACATTACAGTAAGAAAAATTTTAAAAGAAGATATTGTCGCTCCATTAGAAATAAATGAGCCTCTCGGCACTATACAATTTTTAATAGGTAATGAAACAGTATCAGAAATAAATATATTATCTCCGTATGCTGTAAAAAGGATGAGTATAATTGACTATATAAAAAAAATAGGCAGTTCATACATAAACTACCCCAATTATATAAATTAAACAGTATACATTTTTACTAACCATTAGCCGCTCTATGCGCCCTATTCATAACAGCAAGACCAATTCCGTTTTCGGGAATTCCCTCTAGAACTATAAACTTATACCCTTTATCGTCACACTGTCTAAACGCATCAAATAACTTCCTGGCAATAGTTTTCGGCTCATTTCTGTTACCTATAATCATAACATTAAATCCTTCAAAGCTCTCCTTAGTTTGCTCAGTGCAAAGTACAATGGTGTTTTCTTTATCTTGACTGGCTTTTTCAATCATTTTGCGAACAACAATTTCAAGATTGTCATCTTCTATAAGAAATACTTTAGCATTCGGAGCATAATGTCTATACTTCATTCCGGGAGAACGCGGCTTTTCACTCGACGTTACCCCATTAACTCCGCTATCCACTAAAACACTTCCACAAACTTTTTCAACCATTTCCGGAGTTATCGCTCCCGGTCTTAAAATAATCGGAACATCTCCGGTAACGTCTATAACCGTAGACTCAACACCAACATCACAATTCTTACCATTAATAATAGCATCAACTCTCCCTAACATATCGTCTACAACATGGCTATATGTCGTAGGACTGGGACTGCCCGATAAATTCGCACTCGGAGCCGCAACCGGCACATCACATTCACATAAAAACGCTCTCGCTTCTTCGCTTTCCGGAATTCTAATTCCAACAGTATCAAGTCCGGCACTAACAGATTCAGAAATAATACCTTTTTTCTTTAATATTAAGGTCATAGGTCCGGGCCAATAAGCAGTAGCTAGTTTTTTCGCATTTTCAGTAACATTTTCTACATATCTGTCTATCTTCGAGAACTCATCAATATGTACAATTAACGGATTATCAGATGGTCTTCCTTTCGCAACAAAAATTTTTTTTACTGCCTCTGTATCTAAAGCATTCGCTCCAAGTCCGTACACAGTTTCAGTCGGGAAAATTACAGTTCCACCGTTTCTTATAATCTCTCCCGCCTTCTTTAGATCTTCTTTTTTACAATTTAACAGCAATGTTTCCATATAAATCCCCTTCTAATCCAAAAATGCAACAGTTTATTTAACATTGGCATAAAAAACCGTACGCTAAAATTTATAAGGCATTGTACTGTACCTCGCTCAACAAAAATATTTTTTGTGGGAAGTGTAGTGCTAAGTTAAAGGACGGAACGGAGCTTACGCTCACATCCTGGGCACCTTTAAAATGTGTTTTACATAGAGGGACAAAAAAGCAATTTTTGTTTCTCTTGGTACAGCACAATGCTTTATAATAATGATAAATTAGTTTCTTACAACTTCTTATTGACCGTTCCAAAATATTTAAATCATAGATATAAAACCAAATATTAAAATACCTGCATAAATTATGTTTCCAACTAAAACAGTCTTTTTATCAACTTCCGCTTTTTTTACAGTAACTTCTCCCGGTTCTATAATATCCGGCACAACTTCTTCACATTTAGGATTCGTCTTTATATACTCTTTATAAGTAACTACTCCAATTAAAACAAGTCCGGCAACTAAAATATACGCCCAAAGCGGAATAACATCCCATAATCCTTTTAATTGAATAATTAAATTCAATATCGTAAATATAATACCGGTATAGTAAAAAGTAACATACTTCTCAGACTTATATCCGACTAAAATAAAAAATAAAGCCACAATTCCAACAAACAACCCAACTTCCGGACAAACACGTCTTAGCACACATAAATACCAAACAGATAACGTCGTCGCCTCAATAGTATCTACATACTTACGCTCAACGCTCTTTAAAAATCCCCTTGTATAAATAACTATCATAATAAGCCAAGGAAAGCTTGTAAATACATATTCCATATCTCTTACAAATTCAAAATTTGTACTATTTTTAACAATATCCACAACATTTCCAAGAGCCATATAATATGGAATCATTATAGCTAAACTAGTTATAAGCCTTAGTAACTCATTATTCTTAACCAAAACAAACATAATCATATAGCTTATTGCAGTTCCCAACGCACAATACAAAGCCAAATCTTCATACTTATCTAACAAACCTGTAAAAATCGAAAGAATAGCCAATAAAACTCCGACATATAACGCTTCTTTAAAGTTCAAATATTTCTTTTCGTTGCTCATTGAAACTTTAATAAATAATCCCAAAAGAACTATAAAGTTTATTAAATGAACAACAGGCGTAAATACATCGCTAAAATTAATTAATATCCAAAGAGACGATATAAAAGTAAGTACGAAATATACAAATTTGAACGTACCGCGTCTTACAAAATACATCACAAAAAATGTAACTAAAAATATTAATTCAAAAGGAATTGAACTAATTATTTCTAGCGTTTCAACCAATTTACAAATAGTAAACACAAAAAGCAATACTTTAAGCGGTTCAACAATTTTTTCATAATGATATGTACCACTGCTTTTGTCTAAATTTACAATAACAGATACTCCAAGCATAACAACAGAAGTAGCTATTGCCAAATAATAGAATTTCAAATTAAGCGAATCAAACACAACGTATAACCACGTTAAATCAGCAATAACAGACGAAACATTATAAACCAGTTTATCGTCGTTTCTCTTATAATATCCGATTGAATATATTATAAGAGAAATTAAAGCCATTTGTAACAATAAAACCTCAGATTTTGTTTGCGAAACTAAACAAATCGCTAATGCATTAAGTAACGTAGAAAGAGGAGCAAATACCCTGTAAAACTCATTTTTCACTATCATAGCCAAATAATAGCAAATCGACGATAAAACAATAAACGATACTAAATTTATTATTATATTCCCTTGATTATTTATAATATTTCCCAATAATACAATACTTACAACAGGTAAAACAGCTCTTGAAAATTTACGCAAAATATCATTTTTTTCATACATAGTTCCTATTGCTAAAATAACACTCAACACTAAAATCGCAACGTCATAATGTAATCCTGTAGCTAAAACTCCAAAATATATAACGCTTATTATCGACCAACAAACCGCATACAAAATATTTTTATTCTCATATTTAGAATATACCGAACCGCATAATGCTCCGATAATTATCCATAAAATCATAAGAAATAAATTACTTCCTCCACCGTTTAATGAAAACCAATTACCGAAAATCTCAAAATATCCGGCTGAAACAATTGAAACAACAAACAAAATATTACTTAAAATATAATATGTCTTTCCCGAAACCTTAAGATTAAGCTTCTTTTCGGCAAGGATAGAAATTAAACAAAACAATATAGCTCCCAAAGCAAGCACTATAGTTTTCTCGCTACCGGATATAGTCTCCCACGTAGAAGTAGCAAAAACAATTCCCGCAAGAACAATAAGTCCTACTCCGAGTCCTAAAATATTTCTCATCTTTCTTCTTTCTTTTTCTTCAGGACTAAGTTCCTTTTTAGGGGTAACATTATTTATTTCATCGCTCGTTTTTTCTTTATTAGGTAAATACGAAAAGCCTATTAAACCCAAAATAAATGAAATAATATTACAAGTAAAAATATTAAAAATCGCAGAAATTAAAACCCATTTATTAAAAGAGCGATTTAAACTATCCGAATTCGCAGCATACACAAAAACAGCGCCTGTTACTAATAATATAATCATCGGAATACTTACCAGATTAAATCCGAAAATCAACGTCATAAGTAACATCAAAGCTCCGATAGATAAATTAATTCCACCGGCAACATATAATACCCCTTTATGCATAATTACATCACCTTCCTCGGTTCAAAATCAGAAATCTTTTGAAGTTCTTCGAATAACTCCTTCTCTTTCTCAGTCAACGTACTCGGCACAACAATTTTTATTCTGCCAAGTAAATCACCTCGACTTACTCCGTTTTTATAACCTTTTCCGGCAATTCGTAACCTATCCGAAGTTTGGACACCGGCAGGTATTTTTACATTTAATTTCCCGTCTATTCCGTCTATAATAGCTCGTCCGCCAAATATAGCTTCCCAAGGAGTAACTAAAATATCAGTTTCCAAATCTTTACCCTTTACAGTAAATAAATCATGTTTTTTAATGACAATATTTACATATAAATCTCCCGGAGGAGCTCCGATTACTCCCGGCATTCCTTTTCCCATAAGCTTTATCTTATCTCCGGTTTGAGAACCTTCGGGAATAGTAATATTATATTCCTTAATTTTATTCGCAGCAGTTTTTATATGAATAGTAGTATCAAGCCCGTAAAAAGCCTCCTCTAGCGTAACTTCATAATTAACAAAAACATCTTCTCCACGTTTAAATAAAAGCGGTTCTTCTTTTTTATAAAAAGCCTTCTCAAAAGTTTTTTCATCAAACTCTACAGACTCTTGACCAAAAAACAAATCATAAAAATCACTAAAAGCTCCGTCTGTATTTCCGGAAAACTCAGTATCTTTCTTAAATCCAAACTTACCGGGATCAAACTCAAATCCGGATAAAAAGTTAAAACGATTAACAATAGAATCGTACTTTCTCTTTTTCTCAGGATTACTCAAAACTTCGTAAGCTTCATTAATATCCTTAAATTTTTCCTCAGCCTCAGCATTCCCGATATTAGCATCCGGATGATATTTTTTAGCTAAAACTCTATAAGCCTTTTTTATTTCATCACCATTCGCCGTTTTTTTTATTTCAAGTAAACCATAATAATCTTTACACTTCATAAAATCTCCCACCTTTATAGGTTACTTCCACGACAATATCATATATAATAATTAACCAAAAAACAAGACTTTTTTAAGTTTTAGATTAGTATTTTTTCATATTATTATTTAAAAAACGCAAACAAAAAAGGCCTCTTTCGAGGTCTAGTTCGCTAATCTTAAATATCTTTCCGTAATTCCCAACATCAATTCAATTTCGCCTTTTCCAATTCCAAGCTCACGCGCTATATCCGAAACTGAATAACCGTCATTATATAACTCTTCTATCTCACTTTTCTTACTATGAACAATATTTTGACTAATTCCCATAGAAGGAAAATCTATTACCTTATCCTTATTTCCGGACTCAAAAATTTCCTTAAACTCTAAAAGCCTTTCGTCAGCAGTCTTTATAGTATCATTTAATTCATTATTCTTTTGTTCAACAGTAGTTATAACATAATCAGAAACATGATTTAATTCATGAACCATATCGCTAGCAGAAAGTATCATTTCGTCTAATTCTTGTTTTTTACTCTCCAATGCTTTTACTTGCGACTTCATCCAATGTTTAACAGAAACCATTCTAACCGTTGAAACAACAAATAAAACACACGTAATTATACAAATAAACATTGCATAGACCATTTATATAGTCCCCTCTTCTCATAAGTAACATTAAACCGACGCATCAAAGTGGTACTTTTTCCATACATCGGCAACATTTTCATCTTCAGTATCTTTATCTTCTTTCTTATCTTTATTCGACTTATCCTTACTATTATCCTTCTCTTTTTCGTTTTTTTCTTCTTCATCTACATAAATTTTTTCGGCTTTATTCCTATCATGTACTTTTTTAGTATCTTCTTCTTGACGTTCCGTCTCTTTTTGTACAATATTTTGTTGATCAGCGTTAATTTTATGCGTCTCTAAACTCTGTTGTTTCGCGACATCAATCGTTTTAGGAATCATAACCTGCATATCAATCGGAGATACTCCCATTTTCACTCCCCCTAAAAAAGCGACATATTCTATAAAATTTAATCAAGCAACACATTTTGTTGTTTCGAAAGCTTACCTCTTAACCTTAATATCGCTTTAGTATGCAACTGAGAAATTCTAGATTCGGATACATTCATAATCGCACTTATTTCCTTTAACGTTAAATCTTCATAATAATATAGCGAAATTACCAATTTTTCCTTTTCAGGCAATAAATCTATAGATTTTCCCAATATATTTTTCAATTCTACCTTTTCAACATATCCTTCAGGTTGTAGCTCTTTAGAAGTTTCTTTCGGAGAAATTCCGTGGTCATAATTTTGTTCCATAAATTCATCCAACGAAACTAATGAAGAAATATTTATATCATTTAACATTTTCCCAAATTCTTCAGTACTTACTCCAAGCTTTTTAGCAACATCTTCATCAGTCGCAGAACGGCCGAGTTCATGTTCCAAATCAGAATATATCTTCTCTAAATCTTTACTTTTTTGACGAAGCGAACGAGGTATCCAATCTAAATTTCTAACACTGTCAATTATCGCACCTCTAATTCTAAGCGACGCATACGTTTCAAATTTTACCCCTTTATCTAAATCAAATTTATCTATCGCATCAATAAGTCCGAATATACCATAGCTTACTAAATCATCATACTCAACATTACCGCCAAAATATATTCCAATTCTACCAGCCACACATTTAACCAACGGAGCATATTTCAAAATTAATGCTTCTTTCATTTCAGGTGACCTGCTTTCTTTATATTCACTCCACAAAGCAACATCTTCTTCGCTGTTTTGAAGCTTTTCTTCCATCTTGCTCCCCCTCAATTTAAAAATTTGCAAAAACGCAGTAAACTCTGCGTTCTACACTGTAAATACTACATCAAACCTCAAAAATCCTTCTTATAAATCACGATTTCTCTTCATCTGTGACAAAAAATCTATTAAAAAAGCCTTTTATACCAACATTTTTATTAACACCTTGAGATTGCCCCATAATTTTTTTAGCTATCTCATTAAGATTTTTAGAAGCAGTACATTCAGGAAAACACAAAACAAACGGTTTTTGTTGTTTTACGGATTTAGCAACTAACGCATCATTAGTTATATATCCTAAAAATTGAAGTTTTACTTCTAAAAATTTCTTACTAACAGAATTTAACTTTTGCATAGCAGTTTGAGCCTCAATAGCATTTTCCGTCCTGTTTATAATTAATTTTACCGGCTTATTCTTATTCCTTATACCAATAGATTTTATTACCGCATACGCATCAGTAATAGCAGTCGGCTCCGGAGTAGTAACCACCACTACATCATCAGCCGCCATAACAAACCTTATAACATTTTCGGAAATTCCAGCACCCGTGTCTATTAAAATAACATCAGCAATTTTATCAAGTAATGCAATATTTTTTACAAAATTCTCAAGTTCGCCGGTAGAAAGCCTTGTAAGTTCTTCTACTCCCGAACCTCCGGACACAAATTTAACTTTATTAGGTCCTGTGCATAATACATCCATTACATTTTTCCCATTCTTAATAACATCTACTAATGAATATTTTGGCATTATTCCCAATAAAACATCAATATTTGCAAGTCCAAGATCCGCATCAATTACAACCACTCTATGCCCCATTTTAGTAAGCGCAATAGCTAAATTAACAGTAATATTCGTCTTCCCGACTCCACCTTTACCACTGGTAACTGTAATTACCTTTGCATTAGTCTTAAGAGATTCGATAGATGTAGACAAAACATTGTCATTATTTACCTTTTTTACAATCTCCCTTAATTTATTCGCTTGATCTCCCATATGTTGAAACTCCTTTTTATTTAACTGTTCCCCAACAACTTCTTAGATAAATTCTCAACATCCGCAATTTCAATATCATCAGGAACGCTTTGACCGGTAGTAAAATAAGAAAGCGATTTCCCTGTAATTTCTTTAACATTTAACACAACTCCAAGAGATGAAGTTTCATCAATCTTAGTAAAAATAAGCTTATAATTTTCTAAAAAGCTGTAAGCTTCAATAATTTCTTTACAATCTTTCATTTTAGTGGTAGCACTAATTAATAAATACGCCTCATCAGGTTCTGCATTCTTTACAATTTCTTTTATCTCATCAAAATGCTTTTTATTCTTATGACTTTTTCCCGGAGTATCTATTAATATTAAATCATCTTCTTCATGCTTTTTTATAGCATCTTTCATTTCTTTAGGAGAATAAATTACCGTAACAGCAGTCCCCATAATCTCAGAATAAGTCTTTAGTTGCTCAACCGCAGCAATTCTATATGTATCCGCAGTTATTAACCCAACTTTCTTTTTCTCCTTAATTATAAAATTAGCGGCAAGTTTAGCCAAAGTAGTAGTCTTACCCACCCCGGTAGGCCCTAAAAAGATTATAACTTTAGGTTTTTTCTGACTTCCGACAGTAATCTCCTCAGACGCTCCGAGTCTTTTAATTATCTCCTTTTGGAAAATACTAAAAGCTTCATTAACATTAGAATTATTATCAATTCCCTGCTTTTTTAATGATGCCAAAATTTCATTTATAACATCCTCTTCAACATCATTTTGTCTCATATTGTCAATAAATACTTTATATATCCTCGAATATCCGTCATCCTTTTCCTCTGTTTTATTAGCAACATTATTTTGGAACGTCGGACTAGACATTTGTTTATAAATCTTATCTAGCATAAGTTCCATACTTTTTACTTTATTTTCAAGCTCATCAACTTTAGGATTAGCCATATCCTGAATATTCTTAGTTTCGTTTTCATCTTCTTCCAAAGAGGCAAGAATTTCTATAAGTGGGGCTCTAAAAAAGCTTAAAAAACCAGGTCTTTTTACTTTACGCGTATTTAAAATAACAGCGTCATTTCCCAAGTCCATTTTTACCTTAAGTAAAGCCTCTTGCATATTATTCGCCATATATCTTCTTATTTTCATATACTATAACTCCTTAAATATATTTTGAAATCAAAAATCACGCAGACAACATCGCAATTGATTTAATGTTCGCATCAGCGTCAATTTCATTATACGATAAAACTACAACGCTTGGTAATACCCCTTCTATCATCTTTTTAAGATACGGTCTTAACGCCGGAGAAGTAAGAATAATAGGTTGTTCTCCTTGTGCCAAAGCAACTTTTACTTGTTTCGTTAAATTATTAATAATTACTTCCATTTTCTCAGGCTCAACAGCAATATATGAACCAAAATCCGTTTTCTGAACAGCGCCTGTAAGTTCCTGTTCTAAAGCCGGTTCAATAGTAATAACGCCATTAGTCCTATTTTTATCAATGTATTTTTGAGAAATAGCACGACTTAACGCTTGTCTTGTATACTCAGTTAAAACTTCCGCATCTTTAGTAATAGGCGCATAATCAGCCAAAGTTTCTAAAATCGTAACCATATCTCTTATACAAATTTCCTCTTTAAGCAAATTACTTAGTACCTTTTGAACTTCTCCTAAATTCATAATCTTAGGAATCAATTCATCAACAATAACCGGATTACGTTCTTTAACATTATCCAATAAAGTTTGAACCTCTTGTCTTCCAAGTAACTTATGTGCATATTTCTTTACAACCTGAGTTAAATGAGTAGCAACAATCGAAGGTAAATCTACAATCGTATATCCCTTCATTTCAGCTCTATCCTTATCCCTTACAGGAATCCAAACAGCAGGTAATCCGAACGCAGGTTCAACAGTCTTTTTCCCTGCAAGATCTCCGTCCGCAGTCCCCGGATCCATAGCAAGAACACAGTCATTTTGAAGTTCTCCGCGAGCAACCTCTACACCTTTTATCTTTATGCAATATTCATACGGAGATAGTTGGATATTATCTCTAAGCCTTATAACCGGTACTATCATACCAAGGTCAAGCGCAATTTGACGTCTAATCATAACAACTCTGTCAAGTAAATCTCCGCCTTGAGACGCATCCGCAAGCGGAATAATTCCATATCCGAATTCAAGTTCAATCGGGTCAACTTGAAGAAGAGTAACAACATTTTCAGGTTTGCGAATTTCTTCAACCTCCTCAGCTTCCGCTTGAGCCTGTTCAACATGAACATCTTTTTTAATATCCTTCTTTAACTTGTAACCAATAAACGCAATAGTTATAGAAAGTATAGTAAACGGTACTGTCGGTAAACCGGTAAATCCAAGTAACAAACATACAACAGCCGCAATAGTCATAACTTCCGGATTAGAGAACAATTGGCTCAAAAAGTCCCTACTTAAATTAGTCTCAGCTCCGGCACGAGTTACTATAATACCGGTAGAAAGAGAAATAATTAAAGCCGGTACTTGGCTTACTAAACCATCTCCGATAGTAAGCAACGCATAATCACTAAGAGCCGACATAGCGTCTTGACCGTTCATTATTCCGATAATAACTCCACCGATTAAGTTTATACAAGTAATAATAATTCCGGCAATAGAATCTCCTTTTACGAACTTTCCGGCACCATCCATAGCTCCGTAAAAATCAGCTTCTCTTTGAACATTTTTTCTTCTGATTTTCGCTTCTTCTTCATTAATAAGTCCTGAATTTAAATCCGCATCAATCGCCATTTGTTTACCAGGCATAGCATCCAACGTAAACCTCGCAGCAACTTCAGCAACCCTCTCAGAACCTTTTACGATAACCATAAATTGAACAATTGTAATAATTATAAATATAACAAAACCAACAACCATATCGCCACCGGCAACAAATTCACCAAAGCTTTCAATAACAGCTCCGGCCTTGTCAGTTCCTTGTCCGTCTCCTAAAATAAGTTTAGTCGTACTTAAATTAAGTCCCAGTCTAAACATCGTCATAATAAGTAGTAACGACGGGAAAATAGACATATCCAAAGGCCCTTTACTATAAATAACATTAAGTAAAATAATAACAGACGTAGTAATATTAATAGCCAATAAAACGTCCACAACCGACGACGGAAGCGGAGTAATAAACATCAAAATAACACCTATGATTAAAATACCAACGGTTGCATCTTTTAATTTCATTCTCTTACTCCCCCCTCTAAATAATTGTATATTTTAAATTAATAAATTTCAACCGATTTATTAAAATTTATAGGAAATTAAACATTGGAAAAATATTCATTAATTCCTAAATATATCGACATAGCAACTTTACTTTGGTATGTTTCATCATTCAATAATTTCTCTTCATTGCTATTAGAAAGAAAACCACATTCAACTATAACCGAAGGTATATTAACATTTTTTAACAGATAAACATCTGTTAATTTTTTTGCAATTCTTGAATTATCTTTATCAAGTAAATCAACCATATTCTTTTGAATTTTTTCAGCAAGCTCCTTAGACCTCTCATCATTAGCATAAAAAGTTTGGGCTCCGCTACACCCCGAACTCGGAAAACTATTTAAATGGATAGAAATAAAAATATCTCCATTTCCATCATCTCTTAATTTTTTCCTAAGTTTCATATCATTTCTTTTACTGCCCTCCATTTTAGCATCATCAGTCCTTGTCATAAGTACAACCCCACCACTTTGCTCTATAAATTGTTGAAGTTTAAGTGCAATATTTAAATTTATGTCCTTCTCTAAGCTTCCTGTATTTCCTATCGCTCCCGGATCTTCTCCTCCATGCCCCGCATCAATTATAACCGTTCTGTTTGTAGTAGATGTAGAAATTACATTAATGCTTTCAAAGCCTAAATATATTCCAATTCCTAAAATAAAGCACAATCCTATGAACATTATTCTTTTAAAATGAATAATATATATCATTCCAACCATCTCCAAACGCCACACTTTTTTAACATATATACTCAAAATTTTTCTAAACATTCCAGAATTTTATTCTTCCCAAATTCATAATATGTGTGTATAATATAATTCATAGTAGTAACACTCTAGGGGAGACCCTAACATTAAAAAAGAAAAGACAAGGAAGGTGAATAGCGTGAAAATAGAAAAAATAAACGATAATAAGATAAAAATTACACTTTCTAACCGTGAACTCGAAGAAAGGAATTTAGATTTTCAATCTTTAAGATACAATACTCCCGAAGCTCAAACACTATTTCTCGATATGATGAAACAAGCTGAGTACGAACACGGCTTTAAAACTGCGAATTGCCAACTATTTATAGAAGCCGCCTCCATTAACGACGGTCAATTTATAGTAACAGTAACTAAGCTCCAAGAAAAATCCTTACCGCCGATACCCCAAAAGCGAAAAAATTCTTTGCCGGAGTTAAAAGTTAAGAAAAAACAAACCGTAGTTAATCAAAAAGTAGTCTATAAATTCGATAACTTTGAAGAAATTTGTGAGCTTGTAAAAACAAAGAGCATTCCATTAGATATTCCTTCTACTCTATACGAATACAATAATACATTTTTCTTGGTTTTAATACCTTCACCAAAAACTCATCTTCTGATTTTAGAGTTTGGCGAACAAGTAAAGGACTCAAAAATAGCTGAAGGCTTTTTATACGAACACGGAAATAAAATAATAGATGGGGAAGTAATGAATGTAATTAATAAAAATTTTATTAAAGTTTAAAAGAAAAAGATGCGTCACCGCATCTTTTTTCTTTTAAAACTATTCTTGTGAAGGTGCGCCAACAGGGCAAACATTCGCACAGTTACCACATTCAATACAAGTATTTTCATCAATTACGTATTGACCGTCTCCTTCTTTAATGCAAGAAACAGGACACTCAGCAGCACAAGCCCCACAGCTAATGCACGCATCGCTAATTTTATATGCCATTCCAAAACACCTCCTAAATTTAACTACATACATATTAAATCAAAATGACAAAAAATGCAACTTTTTTGTCATTTATTTATACATCTATAGTTGCTGGTCAAACTTAATTACTTATCAAAAGATAAATCCTCCCCCCTCTCCCCTAACCTTGGCTTAAAATGGCTATATATCCATAATCTTTGCATAGACTTAGTGTTTTACCCGTGCTAGAATAAAAAGCGTAGAGCAGAGATGCGATACAAAAATCTTTTATATATGGAGGGTATTACAATGTGGAAATCGAGAAAATTTATCTCACTGGCAGTTGTATTCACAATGCTATGCTCACTTCTATTTCCTGCATTCTCATATGCAAATGATATAGAAGGAACAAAGTACGAAGAAGCAATTGTAAAACTTGAAGCTCTTAACACAATAAAAGGTTATGAAGATGGTAGCTTTAAACCTGAAAATACTATTACAAGAGCTGAACTTGCAACAGTTATAACATTCGTGTTAGGGTTGCAAGATGCCGCAGAACTCGCTAAAGAATCTCCAACAAGATTTAGCGACGTAAAAGCCGGCGAATGGTATACCGGTTATATTAATATAGCGGCTAATGAAAATGTTATCGCAGGTTATCCTGACGGAACATTTAGACCAAGCGAAAATGTTTCTTACTCTGAAGCAGTAACAATGTTAGTTAATGCTTTAGGATTAAAACCGGTCGTTGACAAATCAGGCGGAACTTGGCCTTCCAACTATATGTCAAAGGCTGCACAACTTGGTATAACAAAAGTATTATCAAGTGTTAACGGTTCTGCGAAAGCAATCCGTGGAGACGTATTCCTAATGGCTTGGGAAACACTTCTTCAAGACCAATGGGGTGCAACAGGATTTAACGATCAAGGCGAAATCACTTACGGAAATCTAAAACAAACTCTTTTAGAAGCAAAATATCCTGATTACGTTTACAACAATAACGGAAAAATGGAAGCTAAGTATTTTGAAGAAATCTTAGTTACAAATACTCCGGCAACAAAAGATAGCTTAAAAGCTAACCAAATTGAAATTGAACTTGAAGACATCGCAAGTATGTTAGGTATCACATCAACAACAGCATCTGATACAAAGCCTTATAAAGTATCTAATGATAAGATAGTCATCTGTTTACCTGAAGATGTTGATGCATCATCATTACTTGGAAAAGAAGTAACAATATTCTTCGGAAAAGATAACTGTGTCGCATATATTGGTGCAACAAGTGATGCATTATCTCGTGGAGAATTAGAAAAAATTGAAGCTTCTAACTCAAAAGTAAAAGTAGACGGAACTAAGTACACTTTAACATCTGACGCTGATTTATATATCAACAACGTTGAAATCACAGAAGCAATCGCAACAATAGATGACGAAGATGTAAAAACAAAACTTTCTTATCTTGAAACTTTAACAGAAGATATGGACGGAATAATAAAAGCTGATATGCTTCTAAATTCCTCTAACAAAATAACTTCACTTCAAGTAAGCATTGCCGGAACTTTCGACATTGAGCTTGAAGATGGTGGAAAATATGAATTTGAACAATTCATAGTAAAAAATGTTCGTTCAGACAGCACATTAGTTGATCTAAACGGAACAAGAAAATTCAAAACAGAAGATATTGACGACGAAGACAGTGATGTAATCGTTACTAAAAACGGAAAGATAATAAGTGCGGAAGACATTGAAGTTGGAAACGTTATTATGACAGCAAAAAATCCTGACGGAAATCTTAGATTAATCACAGTTACAGACAAAATCGTAACCGGTACTCTAGACAAAGTTTCCAGCAAGTACGCATTAAAGATTGACGGTCAAACTTACGAGCAAGGTGCTAACGCAATGATGTCAACAGAAGACGATTTAGACGAAGTAGAAAGTTTATCTTCAGACATCTCAACTTTAATCGACTCAGAAGTTACACTTCATTTAGACTCTAACGGAAACTATGTTCTTGCAATGGGCGAAAGCGAAGTAACTTTAGCTAGACAATACGGCATAGTAGCTAGAACCCCTCAAGCCTCTGACATTATGTATGACGACAATGATGAACCATATTTAAGACTTCAAGTAATCGACAAAGACGGTAACAAAATCGCATACAGAATCGAAGGCGACACTGACGAAGAATTCAAACAAGTTAAAGGCGGAAAAATCGAAAGTGTAGAACCAAGTGGCGGAAACGATTGGACAGACGAAATCTTAACTGAATTTACAAAAGGAACATTCATTAGTTTCTCTACAAACAGTTCAGGAAGAACAGTCAAAGTTTCTAACTTAACAAAACTTGAAAACACATCTAACGCTCCTTCAAACGTAGAAATGGATAGCTCAACAACATTATCTAAATTAACAATTCCTGATACAGACACAGCAGTAAAAGACTCAACAAAATCATTCAAGGACTCTAACGGTAAAACTTACTATATCACAAAAGATACAGTAATCTTAAACCAAAACGCAAATAAACTTGAAGTAGTAGACGGTTGGGCAACATTAGTAAGCAACGCTAACGAGAAAGATAATATGTTAAGAAACACAACACCACTTGCAATATACAACACAAATACAAGAATAGTTAAATACCTCATCGTAAATGATGACGGAACTAACTATCAAGCAACACAAGACAAGTACGGTGTAATAACAGATATATCTGTTGGAACTAACGACAATGATAATAAAGTATGGCAAGTAACAGTATTCACAGACGGTCAAGAATCAACTTATGAAGTAGCTGACGTTGATACAGATATAAGCACGGTATTATTCGGTGAAGAAGGCGACTTAGTAAGATACGACATCAAGAATAATAAATTCGTTCAAACAGCATCAACAGATATTAAAATTGATATGTCTGCATTCTTAGATGACAGTGAATACGACGGATTTATTTCTGATGGAACTTCTGACAGAGAGCAATTAATCGTAGACGAAGTTCTTGGAAACTTAATAGTATTCAAGAAAGTAGACGGCGAAGCAATTGATCCTATCAGTATCTCAGAAGATGCAACAGTATACGATTTAAGTGATCCTGATTCTCCTGCTATGGGAAGTTTGGAAGATCTTGAAGGAAGAATGATTATGTTCTTAAATACAGAGGGTGAAACAGACGAATACGAAATGATAATCATATTAGATTAAGAATATAATTTAACAGTAAATGTGGGGGCCTCGCCCCCCACTTTACATATACACATTAACTTAAAAAAGACGAGCAAAACCCTCCGCTCGTCTTTTTTAAGTTTAATTTTACTCTTTACCGATATCCCTGTGCGAAATTTTCGCTCTATGTCCACTTTCTTGTAGACGTTTAGTAATCTCCTCCGCCAAAACAACAGACCTGTGTTTTCCACCGGTACATCCAATACCGACAATAAGTTGTATTCTTCCCTCTTTAATATACTGAGGAATAACAAACTCAAGATAATCCATAATCTTATCCAAAAGAATAGACGTCTCAGGAAAACTCATAACATAAGACTTTATCCTCTCATCTTTTCCGGTAAACTCTCTTAATTCATCTATATGATATGGATTAGGTAAAAATCTGGCATCAAAAACCAAATCAACATCACTCGGCACACCATTTTTAAAACCAAAAGAAGTAACACCGATAAATAACTCTTCAAAAATCTTCCCGTATTCAAAAATACTAAGAATAGATTCACTAAGCTTCTTAGGAGTTAAATTAGAAGTATCAATAACATACTTAGCTCTCTTTTTTATCGCAGATAACTTCTCTCTTTCCCGCTCAATTCCGACCTCAATTCTATCATTCGGAGCAAGAGGATGACGTCTTCTTGTAGTCTTATATCTTTTTATCAAAGTCTCATTAGACGCATCCAAAAATAAAATCTCATATGTATAACCCGCATCCTCAATAGCAGCCAAAGCCGACGATGTACTTTCAAATAATTTCCCCGCTCTAATATCCATAACTATCGCAATATTTTCAATCTTATCCTCAGACATCTTACATATCTCCAAAAACTTAGGAATAATCATAGGCGGTAAATTATCAACACAGAAAAAATTCATATCCTCCAAAGTTTTTACAGCCTGGCTTTTACCGGCACCCGACACGCCTGTAACAATAACAATTCTCATTCTCCTACCTCCTTTATTTCCGTCTCTAAATCAACACCATATCTTTCTTTAACCCTAGCTTTAATATACTCAATTAAATTCTTAACATCACTCGCCGTAGCATTATCAACATTAACAATAAAACCACCGTGTTTTTCAGACACCTTAGCTCCTCCAACCGAAAATCCCTTAAGTCCCAGCTCCTCAATCATCTTACCGACATAATGATCCTTCGGACGTTTAAACACGCTCCCCGCACTCGGCATATTAAGCGGTTGTTTATCAATTCTAGCCGACATACACTTTCTCATTTTATTCCAAATCTCATCTTTATCTCCGAGCTCTAAAAGAATTTTCGTTTTAATAATTATACCACAATTTTTACCCAAATTAAAAACACTTTTTCTATAATCAAATTCGTGCATTTTCTTATCCATAACACACAAATTTAAATTTTCGTCTAAATAAGTAGTCTCCAAAACCACATCACTCATACTGCCATCATATGCTCCCGCATTCATAAAAACAGCTCCGCCAACAGTTCCCGGAATACCAAACGCCCATTCAATACCGGTAAGTCCGTTTTTTAACGCTTCTTGCGTAACCGAACTCAAACTCGCCCCCGCTCCGGCAGTAACCAAACTCCCTTCACATATAACCTCGGAAAAAAAAGTCCCAAGCTTAATAATAATTCCTCTAATTCCCTTGTCGGAAACCAGTAAATTACTACCATTTCCAACAATCATAACAGGAACATCATTAGACTTAGCAAACTTTAACGCTTTTTCTAAATCTTCATAAGAATTAGCAATCAAAAAACAATCCGCATTTCCGCCAATCTTAAAAGTAGTATGCTTACTCATAGGCTCATCAAAAAACAACTTAGACTCTTTAGATAAAATCTCACTCAATTCATTATACAAAATTATCTCTCCTCAAATACAAAACTATATATCAATTATATTACACAATGGAACAAAAAATTATTTTTTAGCTTTAGTAATTTTCGTACCTGTATAATACCAAGTCAAAATTTCATCGTACTCAAATCCTGCCTTAGCCATACCAATAGCACCATTTTGGCTCATTCCGACTCCATGCCCCCATCCTTTACCGGAAATGGTATACTCCGTAGGAACAGAAGAATAAGTCTTTGTACCGTTTTTTCCAATTACCGTAATCTCATCCAAGTTACTCGAAATTTTCTTCGCCCCGTTACTAGTTGCAACCTTAAATTCAACTATCGACTTCGTGTCAGTTTCTTCTTCCAAATTATATGCCGTTACAGCATTATCAGGAATAACATCATAAAACTGACTTCTAACCTCACTCGTACCAAAAACACTTCTTGTAGTCTCCTTAGTCACAGAATAAGTATCCTTAGTTCCAACAAACTCAAGCTCCAAAACCCCATTACTATCAGATTTTCTAACAGTATTAAGCCCGATTATATCCCCTATTTTTATAGACTTATTAGATAAAATCTCTTTTAACTTCTTAGCTGTAAAAGTAACAGACCAATTAGAATAAGTTAAATTATCCGGTTGGTATTTATCTTCAACCGCCACCAAATAAGGATATGCAGTCACCCATACATTCTCAGAATTTTCAGTCCAACCACCACTCGTAGAAAAATAATATGTAGTAATCGGTTCGCCGTTATACGTAACAATTCTTCTCTTAGTATCATCAACCGCCTTTGTAGTATCCTCACACTCAGCCGATACCCCGCCATACGATTGATCCGCAGTAGTATTAGTCATATCAAATTTCCATTTTTCATACTTACCCAAAGTCTTACAAGTATACGTACGAGCAGCAACAGCCTGAGCTTTTAAGGCTTCCATCGGATGCCCCGTCGCAATTTCTCTAGGCACAACTCCATATAAGTATTCCTCAATCCCCAACACATTAATAACAGTAATATCGCTATCAGAAAACCTATAAATAACAAAATTTCCTCTATATTCTTTGCCATTAAAAGAAATGAACTCGTCATCATCAACCGGCGTAACTAAAACGCCATCATCTTCATCAACCGTACAAGTCTTAGTTTTAGAAGAACTGCTAACAGACAATTTATTACTTCCGCTTTTAGAAAAAGTAACCTCGCCAGTTAATTTTCCGATACCGTCAACCTTAATCCCCGACGGAGCAGATAAAGTAAAAGAAGATAACGCGTTACTCCCGTAACTAAGTCCAATCCTAACCTCTTTCGGCATACTATATGCAAAAGCTATATTAAATAAAAAACACATTGAAAAAAGCAAACTTAAAATAAATTTTTTCATCAGTAAACCTCCAAAAAACAACTATACTAACAAACAAACAGAATGAACAGCAATTCCCTCTCCTGTACCTGTAAAACCTAACCCTTCTTCTGTAGTCGCCTTTATATTTACATTTTCTTCACTAATCCTACAAATCCTTGCAATATTTTGTGACATTTGTGTAACAAATAACTCTACATTTCTCCCTCATCTAAAACTCTATCTCCGATAGTCGTAGTATCCCCGTGTCCGGGATATACCACTGTCTCCTTAGGTAAGACATATAATTTCTCACTCACAGATTTTAGTATCTGACTAAAATTACTAGTAGGCAAATCGCACCTTCCAAAACAATCACTAAACAAAGTATCCCCCGAAATTAAAATGCCATCGCCATATAATGAACTGCTACCGGACGTATGACCCGGCGTATGTATAACTCTAAAACTTAAATTACCTACATTAATCACATCGTTTTCACAAAGCACCTTGTCACACTCAATCGTAAGCTTTTTGCCTGTCATTCTCAAAGACAAATTAACATCAGCATTATTTAAATTCTCAACTTCTTTATCAATACAAGCAATGTTTACACCATATCTCTCCTTAAGCCATAAAGCCCCCAACATATGATCAAAATGGCAATGAGTTAAATATATAAATTTAACCTTCAATTTATTTTCATCTATAAAATCAGAAATCTTTTCATCAATATAACCCGGATCAATAACTAACGCTTCACCATTATCATAAATAATATAACAATTAGTACGAAGCGCGCCAACTTTAATTTGCTTAACCATAATTTTCTCCTTAACTTTCAATTAAAATAGTAACAGGCCCGTCATTTAACAGTTCAACCTTCATATCGGCTCCAAACACGCCTTTTTCAACCTTCAAATTAGACATCTCTTTCGTTCTCCCAATAAAACGCTCATACATCTCATTCGCACGAACAGGCTCTTCCGCCATAATAAAACTAGGTCTAAATCCCTTTTTAGTTTCACCATACAAAGTAAATTGTGAAATGATTAAAATCTCGCCATTTATATCCTTTACAGACAAATTCATCTTTTCATTTTCGTCTTCAAAAATTCTAAGTCCAACCAATTTATTAACACAAAACTCTAAATCTTTATCTGTATCTCCCTGTTTTACGCCAACAAAAGCTAAAAGTCCTTGCTTAATTTCTCCCTTTACCTCGCCATCCACCTTAACAGACGCATATTTAACCCTTTGAACAAAAACTCTCATAAATCTCTTCCTCTCGTTCTAATCTATTGCTATATTACCAAATTAAAGATTAAAAGTAAACAAAAAAGAGAATTATTT
>CAYYWT010000002.1:0-31951 GCA_964475435.1 uncultured Eubacteriales bacterium | reverse complement strand
TTCGAACCCTCGCTGCCCTTGCGAACACTAACAGTTTAGCAAACTGTCCCCTTCAACCTACTTGGGTATTTCTCCAAAGGTCTCAATTTAAATAATATTTAAACAATGAACATTTATTGTTCATTGTTTTTTTGGCGGAGAGGGTGAGATTCGAACTCACGGCTCTTACGAGTCACTAGTTTTCAAGACTAGCTCCTTAAACCGCTCGGACACCTCTCCAAGTAACTGACCTTTTTTAATATAACACGAAACAAAATACTTGTCAAGGTAGAAAAAATATTTTTTTGTTGGAAAATTTTGAAAAAACTATTGACAGAATATTACATATGTTGTAAATTGATAACGTAATTAACAGATAATGACATTGGAGGTAAGATATGAAAAAAGTTTTGTCAGCAGTTGGCAGTGATATGATTAAAGAATTGTTAAAAGAATATGATGTAATATCTGATATTCCTTATCAAGAAGGCGTGATAGAAGCGATAAAGCGTGATTTTATAGATATTTTGGTTGTCTATGCTAATTTAGAAGGCGATATGGATAAATATATGTTTATTGAAAAAATACGTGAAATAGATTCTAAAATTGAAATTTTTGTAATTGTTGATGAGGAAGATGATAACTATAAAAATTATTTATATAAAAAAGGTATTTTTGATATTTTCGTAAATGAAAAAACTTCAAAAGAAGAATTGTTAAATGCAATTAATAACGGTGCATTAAAAAAACCACGAAAATTCGATTTAAGCAAGAAAAATAATTTTAACGATAAATTAATCGAAAAAGAAAATAAAATTCAAAATAGGCCTAATTTAACGCCACGTTTTCAAAAACAACAAGTAATAACTTTTACGGGAATGAGTTCTTCTGGAAAAACAACAATTGCTGCTCAACTCGGAACATTGTTAGCTAAAAATTCGCGAGCAAAAGTACTATTGATAGACTTTGATACGATAAATGCAGGATTAAACCAATTTTTTGGTGCGAAAAGATTTCCGGAGAAACCTGATTACATATTGCCACCTGATAAAAATTCCGGAATTAATTATATGATAGATTCTATTGATAAAAGAACTTTTGACTCAAATGTATTTGAAAAATATGTAATAAAGACTAAATATTTTTCAAATTTAGATATATTAACCGGTAATAAATCGTTATTTGTTTGTGAAAAGGTGCTAAATACTGAATACTATTCGAGAATATTGGAAAAAGCGAAGGAACTTTATGATTTTATAATTATTGATACATCATCTAATATATTTGTCGATGCGACTCAGTTTTCATTACTTAATTCAAATATCATTTTTTATGTTCTGGAAGCTACAAATATATCTTTTGAAAGGACGTTTAGAACAATAAAGGAAATTTTTCCTGTATGGGGAGTTAATAATAATAAAATTAAATTAATAATAAACAAATATCATAAAAGTTCTCCTTCAAAATTAGTAATAAATGAGATGATGAAAGAAATACCAATTTCAGGATACATCAGCTTTTCAGGGAAATATGATGAATGTTTAAATAGTGGTAGACCATATGTTATGGACGATGAGTCAGAGTATGTGGAAATACTTGAGGAGTTAAATATTATAGCTAAAAAAAATTCCATAAATAAGTTAAAAGATAAGTATTTAAGCCGTTTTTTAATAGATAGGAGGCAGGAAAATGTTAATAGATCCGTACAAGTCAATTAATAAAAATGTAAAAGTAGAAAAAATGGTTACGAGAGCTGATAAAATTGTAAATGAAATAATAGAATTTTTAATAGAAAATTATTCTGAAATACTGGGTACATCTGCGTTTGATACGAAAAATAGGATTTCTGCCGAAAAAATTATAAGAGAAAAATTAATTAAGGATTATAACTATGGAAATTATGATACAGAAGATTTAATAAAAAATATTTTAGATAGAATTTTCGGTTATCATATACTTCAAAAATACATAGAAGATGTGTCTGTAAGCGATATAAGAGCAATAAAATGGAATAGTATTTATGTAATGCGAGACGGAAAATGGGTAAAGGTAGAAGATAGTTTTTCAAATGAAGTAGAATTTTATAATTTTGTAAGGTATTGTGTACTTAAAAATAATGGGAAAATAACTCATGAACAGCCAATAGCTGTAGTTTCCGATAAAAATAATCATTTAAGAATTGAAGCCGGAATTTCTCCGGTAAATATTGTGTCCCCAAGTTTGGTAATAAGGATACATAGACCTGAAAAAAGGTTAGGACTCAGCGAATTGTGTTTAGAAAAAGCTATGATGAACATTGAGATGAAAGATTTCTTGAAAAAGGCTGTAATTGCCGGATGTAATATTATCATAGCCGGAAAGGGTGGTTCCGGAAAAACTACATTACTTAGAGCGTTTATAGATGAAATTCCGGATACGGTATCTATTACTTCAAATGAGGAAACAGCTGAACTATATAGTAATCATGGGAATATTATTCAAAGAGAAATAGTGAAGAACAGATTGACCGGAAATATACTTTTAGAGGATTTGACTAAACATTCTTTAGTTATGAGTAATGATGCAATAGTAATAGGGGAATTAAAAGGGGCCGAAGCTATGTCTTTCTTTGATGGAATAAGTACAGGTCATATAGGATATGCTACGGTTCACTCTGAAAGTGCGGAATTAGTATTGGACAGGCTGGTAACATTAATGAAACGGGATAACCTTGCACAACAATATACTGATAAGTATCTAAAAGATATATTGGCTCAATCAATAGATTTAATAATCTATATGAAAAACTTTAAGGTTTATGAAATATGCCAAATAGAGTTTTCATATGAGAGTGGTATAAATTATAGAAAATTGTTTGAATATAGGCATAAAGAATTAGAAAATGGAGAAATAAACGGAGACTTTGAAAAAATAGGAGAAGTAAGCGGCAAGGCGAATATGAAAATAAAGATGATGACGGAGAACTGATATGAAATTTTTAATAATGATAATCAAAATTTTAATAATAGTTTTGACAATATTTTGTATAATGAAAAACCTTAAAAACAAGGATACGTCAGCGTTATATGAGTTTTTAATGAAAACTCCCAAAATATTTGCTCCGAAAAAAATAGGTAAATTGGAAAAATATTTTAAGAAACTTTCTATTCCGTTTAATGTGTTGACAATAGGTATTATATTGGGGATTGGAATACTAACGTTTTTTTTAGTGTTATTTATAACAAAACAATTATTTACGTTAAATTCAGTAAGATATATCATTTCTATTCCGTTTACATTTACCGGAATAATAGTTTTAGAGTTATTCGCGGAATATAAACACGAGAAAATGGAAGAAGGGCTTAGTGATTTCTTTATTCAGTTAAAATCTGCTTTAAAAGTTAATCCTGAAATAATTGAAGCTTTAAGAAGAATACAAAATAATGTATTAGAACCTTTTTCTACATATACAAAACAATTGTTAAATGAAATAAATGCGGGGAAATTACCGGAAGATGCTTTAGAAAGTTTTGCTCATAAAATAGGGATAGAAAAATTTTCGTTTTATATAAACAATGTACGATATTGTCATATATATGGGGGAGATATTACCTTGCTTACTGAAAAGACGCAGGAAGTAATTACTGAAGCGATAAAACAAAAAAAGAAAAGAAATAAAGAAACTAAATCTGCGTGTACGGTACTTTATGTATTGATAATAATAGATTTTTATATGTATTTTTCATTTATTGCTTCAAATCAATATTATTTGGATTTAATGAGTGAAACATTTATAGGGCAAATGATAGTGAATATTAATTTTATTTGTGTATGGGTAATGATATGGTTATCGAAGCAAATAAAGAAATTGGATTATTAGGAGAATAAATATGATTCTTTTGTTAAAAATCGGATTTATATGCACATTGGTGATTATGTGTATGCACATTATAGCAAAGATAGTCGCCGGTAATATAAAAAGAGATATTTATAAAGGTACAGGAAGATTAAATTTTAATATTAGTATTAAAAATAAATATATACTAAGAAGTATATTATCAATTTTTGTAGCCTTGTTATCAGTGTTATATGGAAATGGAGTAATAAAAAGTTTATTTTGTGGCTTTATATTTTTCGGAGTAATTTGTTGGTATGTTCAAATACAAAACAGTTCTAGGAAAAAACAAGTATTACAAGATTTGTTGAATGTATCAGAATGTTTAAGAGTACAAATTTCAGCAGGTATTTCGTTAGATGTTGCTTTAAGAAATATTTCCACATTGTGTAAAAATAAAGAATTTTCTCAAGAACTGGCTAATTTGTATTTGGAATACCAATTGTCTAAATATACAGTTAGTAATTCAGCCAAGGAGTTACAAGAGAAATTTAACTACTCAGAAATAAAAATGTTTATATCTGCTATAAATCAGCAAACACAGAGTACATCTGCACTTGAGGCGTTCGACAACTTAATAGAAGTGCTAAAGGAAAAATATATAGGATATATGGAAGATGTAACTAAGTCAAAATCGGCAATTATGATATTAGGAGTATGTATAGTGGTATTTAACTTAGCAACTATGAGTGTTTATCCGCTTGTTATGGAAGCAAATGAAGCATTAAAAGTTATGTTAAAGTAAAAAACATTATGGGACCGGCATATGTAAATAAATTTTAGGAGGAATGAAAAATGAAAAAAAATATAAAAAAGTTAGTAAAGGAAAATAAAGGTGGTTCGGAAATAACACAATCTTTGTTACTTATAGGAGTAGCGATTTCATTAGTACTTACGGTGTTCTTCCCGGGACTTAGGAAAGTATTTAATGGTGTGACAGATAGTATGAACGGATGGTTAAAGAGTTCTGCACAACAAATATTTGATGTTAGTGTACCATCCGGCACAGAGGGCTAATTATGAAAAAATTAGATATAACTGTAATTTCTATATTAGTTGCGGTTGTCCTATTTGTAGTTTTAACATTTATTCAAAATAGTATTATAAACAATGAACCAACAATAGAGGTTTTAATTGCAAATGTTGATGTAAAGCCTGATACAGAGCTTAAACCTGAATGGTTTGATGTAACTGATGTGCCGTTATATTTAACGCTAAATAATAATACATTAAGTAAGATTGAAGATATAAACGGTAAATATGCGAAAGAAATTATAAACAAAGGGCAAATATTGTTTAAACAAGATATAGGAAGTAGAGAAGAATTAAAAATACTTACTTCGCCGGAAGGAACTGAAAAAATAGCAATTGAACTTAAATCATCTCAAAATGCAGTGGCGTATCAGATAAAACCCAAAGATAGAATACATCTGTATTTCAGCGGTAGATACGGAGCGATAAAAGAAAGTATAGCTCAATTTAATTTGGAAGATGTATATAAAGATAATAATTCTATGTATACAACGTGTTTGTTAAATGATACGGAAATTTTGGGAATATATGATGAAACAGGAAGAAGTATCGAAAATGATAAATTTAGTGGAATTAATACGATTGTTATTGCAGTAGAAAGCGAAAAGGCGAAAATGATAAATAATTTGAGAAATCAAGGAACGTTTGATTTGACGAAATAATGGAGGATTAAATGAAAAAAATAGTTTTTATAGTATGTGTTGTTTTTAATATTTTAAGTTATTCATACGCATATCACGATGTTGATTGTAATTATTGGGCATTTAATTCGATAACAGAGTTAACTGAGGAAAAAATTTTATCAGGATATCCTGAAGGGAACTTTGAGCCTGAAAATAAAATGACAATAGCGGAATTTTTGGCTGTCCTAATCAAAGTAATCGACTGTAATCTTGATGTATCCGCGGTTTCAACCCATTGGGCAGATAGTTATATTAATGCTGCGATAAGCAACGGCATTATTGATTTGGATGATTATTCTGTTTTTAATCCGGATGATTATATAACAAGATGGGAAATTTGTAAAATGCTTGTAAACAGCTTTGAAAACACTAAAAAGGCGAAGAAAAGTACAACTGAAGTAAAATTTACTGATATAGATACAAAAAATTCGGAAGAACAGCGTATAGCGACTATATTAAAGGACACAGGAATTTTAGCAGGTTATCCAGATGGTACTGCCGGATTTGACAGAATGTCTACAAGAGCTGAGATTAGTTGTTTTATGAATTCTGTAAAGAATAAAATGAATAAGCTTAAATATTATAATAATGATGTGGTTTATGAGAATATTGAATCGAAGGCTAATATTAACGACGATGCGATTATTTTGAGAAAATATGAATTTTCAGATGACAATGATTATTGCACAACTATTATATCTGATATACAAATGTTTGAATTTGATAAGGCTTGTGAGACTAAGTATAAAGAAAGCTTTGAAAAACTTTTTAATAGTGGACATACATATGCGATTTATAGGAAAAAATTCGGAGAAGGAAAATACGTTTTGGCGGTAGACTTTGAAACGATTAATAATACTAATGATTATAATATTTTGACAGGATATACGTTTTTTAATGTGTTTTTCGACAATGATGAAGAAATTGATGTAATTGATTCGTTTGATGAAAGAGAAATCGATAAGCAATTAAATTCAAAAGTATATACGGGAGAATTTGTGGGCCCGGGTAAAAGCCTGGATACATCTGCATTTTACGTTATAAATGAATTGCCAACAGAAAAAATCAGAGTAACCAGACCGCTTACAACTTTATATGGTATTAATACGGATGAGTTAACAGATGTAAATTCATTTCATTCTGCAATAATCTATTTAAAGGAGGAGTAGAATGAAAAAAATAGCACTTTTTATGAGTTGTTGTTTAATGTTGCAAAGTGTATCAAATGCGTATGTTGTACGTGATGTTGAGATTAAGTCGGAAAAAATAATACCTTTTAGCTTTATTTCGGATACAAAAAGTTATGAAGATAGTATAAGTATAAAAGGACTCGATAATGTAAAAATAGAAAAAATTTCACTTAATAACGGAGAAGTAGATGCTGAAGTTAGTGGAAATTATATTGATTTGGAATTTTACGGTGGAAGTAAGTCAAGTAGTCTCCGTACTGTAACCCAGACGTCTAATTTAGAACTTGAGCTAGTTCCGTTAGATGACGAAAATTCACGAAAAATAACTGCTTTTGTTGACGAAGATATAAAATCCATTGTTGATGTATCAGGTGACTTTTCTTCTGCTAAGATTGATTCTAATGGAAAAATAGTAATAGAAGTAGATAAAAATGCTAGTGGCGAGAATGGATATGATGAAACTAAGAAAGAAAAGTCTACTGTTGAAGTAAAGATTGATAGTGATAATAAATCGAGAAATGTAGAGAGTAATTTTATAGAATTACCCTATGAGCCTGTTGGAAAATTAAAAGCTGTAAGCGGGGATACATCAGCTGTACAGGATATAATAACAGATGGAAATTCAATAAAGGTTGAGTTTGATAATGGAACGCCAAAGTTAAATGAAACAAGTTTAAGTGATTGTCATACATATTTTTGGATTGATAGAGATGCTGAGGGTAACTTTAAGCCATATAATCCTAATTCTGTATATTCGACTGACAAAAATAAAATCACCGGAAAAGGTGAATATTTAGATGAAACAGAGCAAGATGAACTTGGGATGAGGTTATACTATAAAACTTGGACAGATTATTGTGGAGCTGAAATTGACGGGGTAAGATATATATATCCTTTTGATACAACAAAAGGAGTACCTAAAAGCTCTGATGGAGAAGTTTTGAAGAAATCAACACTTGAGATTAAAGGACAAGATCTTAATGCTGAAAAATATACTGTTGAGTTTTCAGAAGATGGTGTTTTATATATTCCGGAAGGAAAATTATATAGTATGGGGGAATTAGTATCCGGTACAAAAGGTTGGGGAGAGTTAGGAGAAAATAAATCGTGGGAGAGTAAAGAAACTTTTGTAAATAGTATTACAGGTAAGGAAGAACCGTATGTAAGACATTATAAATTTTTTTACGGCCCTGAGAAAAAAAGAGCTTTTGGCGGATTTTATACATATCCGTACAGTTGTGTTTTGGAATATGAACATTATAAACCTGTAAAGTTATATTCAGGAGATGTTACTTATACGTATGAAACTGAAAAATATGTAAAAGGTTATTTATATGATGGCTGGATAAAAATATCTTATACTGAAGAGAAGAATGTAAAAGATTATCCTCCTACATCTCCGTATAATGTAAAGTATGATGAAACACAAAAAATTATATCGTGGCAACCGGGAACTGATGATTATACTTCGCGAGATAAATTAATTTATGAAATACAGATGTATACTGACTTCTGGAGTGATAGTATAAAAAGTAATCCCGGAGAAACGAGTATTAAATATGGTGTTTCATCGGATGTAACTGATATAAGGATAAGAACTGTTGACGAAGTAAATCAATTCTCAGATTGGGCTAATTTATCAGATAATATGATAGAAATTAGTGGTACTGTTAGTCCTAAGGTTATAAAATCGGGAGAAAAAGTGAATATTTACGCTAATACTAAGTCTTTATCTCAAATTGAAACTGTAACTGCTAAATGTGAAGAACTTGGGATAGATACTAATCTTACTAAAACTAGCGAAGATAGACCTGATTATTATGAAATTTCTTATGAATTAATGGCTGATTTCTTAGAAGAGGATGAATATATATATTCTATTAACAGAAGATATGTAAAAAGTCAGAACGGTAAAGAAAGGCATTTATCATTTTCGTCTAAAGATACTACTAATGGAGATACGGTAGATGTATCATTACCGGCCGGAATAGAATTTTCAAAAAACGGGACTATAATATTTCCTAATGGAAATTACTTGAATTCTCCGCTTAATATATTTACTTACAATAAGAAACGTTATTACTTACATATGACAAACGAAATCGGTATAACTAATAAGGTTACCGGAAAGAGAGAAAGGCTTATTGCTTTTGAAAATGATATTAACAAAACTAAAAAGAATTATAATACGATAATAGAGTTTGTACCGCGAATTAAGATTAATAATTTTAATTATACAGATGATTCACCTTCATATACAGTGTTGGAGGTTGATAGAAAAATTGCAGATAAACCGTTAGTTATTCGATGGAATACTGATGTATCCGGGATTACAAGTTTTGATATATCTATTGAAAATACTAAAATATATAGCTTTTGTGTTGATTATAGTGTTCTTGAAAAATATGTAGGAGATATTGGATATCTAAGTACTACAAAATATTTGAAAAGATATGTGTTATCTACATCGGGTTATACATACCCTAATAAGACTTTTAAGGCTAAATGGGCTAAAATTGCGTTATCTGTACTTACAAGGTATAATGTTCAAGAATTTCCTTGGCTTGGATATAAAGTTGATGAGAATGAATATGTAAGAGAGGAATATATCTTAAACTATAATAATGATCCTAATGTGAGAAATACATATAGAACGCTTATTTTGGACGAATATGCTTCTGATGCTGCGGTTAAAAAGTATTTGAAACTGATTAAAAGTACTAATTTTCCGATAAAGAGAAAAGATGATTCTACAGTTTTTGCAAAGGAAGTATTAGATTATAATGCTAGTTTTGAGGGGATTAAGCTTGATACAAATAACAAAGCTAAAGAAGGTAAATATGAAATTGAATTAATTGCGACAGATGTAGAGGGAAAAAGTTGTAAAACAATACTTACGGTTATAGTAAAAAATGATGAAAGCCAGATGTATCCTGATGAAGAAGATGATATAAAAGTAGCTGAATTAAATGAGATGTTACTAGGAAGATTTTTCTATAAAGACGGACAAGGATATTTAGAGGAGCTTAGTAAGACTAAAGATAATCCTAATGAAGGCTTTATTTGTGCCGGAGAAACGCTAGGAATAGATATAATCGCTAAAAATGTTGAATTTATAGATATAGAGCTTTTGGGAGATACCTCTTTAACTACTCTGGATTCGCTTACACAAAAGTTTTTAATTGAAAAACCGGGCAAAGATTACGCCGAAATTGCAAAGGAATACGATAATTTCCCAATACGAGTATATCCTAGCGAAATTGATGAAAATGGCGAAAGTAAATTTAAGTATTTCTATACGATTCCGTATAAGACCAAACAAACGCTGAACTCTTGGTGTACCCTGAAAGACAGCGTTTTAGAAAAGATAGATAAAAGCAAATTATTTACGAGAATTTCTGAACCTTATAGGTTGAAAATTACCTTAAATGGTAATGAAGAAAGCGTAACGCAATTTGAATTTGATGTTTTTGAAAGATGGGATACTGTGCTAAATAGAAATGTATCTGATTTTGTTACAAATTCAAAGACTAAATGGCAGTTAAGGATTGATAAATGATGAAAAATAACAAAGGAAGTGTTTTAGCAAGTTGTGTAATGTTAATCGGCGGAATTGTATTGGTTTTGACTATTTTGGGAATTGCTGTATTTGAGCAAATGACTACAAGTGTATTTCATGAAATAAAAAACGATTTATATATGATAAATCGAAATGTATTACTTTCAATAAAGAGAGATTATATGGGAGAAGATATATACGATTTTTACGAAAAAGATGTGGGAAAGTTGGTTAAAGAAGAAATAAAAAAGCTGTGGAATGCAGATGTATCCATTGATACAGAAAAAGGTTTTGTACAAAATGTCGAGCTTATAGACGCAAAGATAGTAAATAAAAAATCAGAATTGGAGATACAAACAGTATTAAAAATAAAAATGAGAGCAATTGTGTTCAAGAAATTTTTTAAGGATAATCTTACATTTACAGTTAAAGAAAATACTAAAATAAGAAAAATGGAGAGATAAATGAGAAAAAGTAATAAAGGAAGTACAATACTTGTTACACCTATCGTATGGGTAGTTACTATATTTATTTTTGTGTTTTTCATAGTGTTTGGGATTAGAGTTATAGAGCCGTTTATGATATACCAAAAAATGTCGTCTACGGCTCTAAAATATATTTTTGTTATGGAAGAATTCGGATATTTAAATGAAGCGGATGAAAAAGCATTAAAAAATGAATTAGTTGGTAAAGGCTTAAAAATTGATAATATTTTAATAAATGCAACTAATGAGTTAAAAGAATATGGCGATGTAATAGAACTTAATATCGAATATAAACATCCATACCAAATATTTAAATTTAATAATTCTTTGGTTCCAAGCCGGAGTGAGGATATAATTGAAATATGTGTTGCTAAAAAAGGTGTAAGCAAGAGATGATATGAATAAAAAACAAAAAAGTTTTAAAAATCAGTTAAGTTATTCCAAAATAAGCCGATGTATCTTTTGAAAAACAGGAGGAAGTTTTAGTATTTCTTTTGTTCAAAACAGGATGTTAAATTAAAGGAGAGAGGTTTGTTATGGGAAGACGTTTAGCTTTGTATAGTGATATTTTAGAAAAAATGAGTATTGGTATTGATGAATATACCAACTATTATTCGACGAAGTTAGAAAAATACAGGAAGTTAAGTGAACTAAAGACTAAATACGAGAATGCAAAAAATGGATATGAGGCTAGTTTGATGATAAGCTATGATGCTGATTCTGAGGATTTTCATGAAAAGAATATTTCAAAGATAAAAACTGAATTAACAGTATTAAAAAGCAATTTATATCCTATAATGTATAGTAATAATAAAATAAAAAGTACTTTCCAAAGACTATTTTTTGTACCGTTTGCGAGAAAAAATAAGCTTACCGGTAATAGGATAGCTGAACTTGAAGAAAGACTTCAGAAGAGTACAGAAGCTTATGAGTTTTATAAAAATAAGCATGAACTTGGCTGTAATTATTTAAAAGTTTTAGGTTTCGATATGACTACAAAGGATAGTGCTGAAAAAATAAAAATTGCTTTAGATAATGTAATTGGAGAGTTTAATAATTTTATAGAATGTGATTCTAAGTATTTTGAAGAAATTAAGTCTCATGAAGATTTTTATAAAATTACTAAATCTGAGATTGAAGATAAAATATCTGATTTTTCTTCTAAAACTTCTAAATTAAATGAAATAAAAGAAGAGTTTGAAGGGAAAAAATTAGAATTGGAAAGCGTTGTTGATGCTAAGAAACTATTAAATGATATAAATCATAGAATAACTGCTGTTATTGATTAATATTGAATTTGGAGGTATAGTGATGTGGATTGGTATAATAATATCGGTTTTAATAATTTTATTATTACTATTCCTAATCGCTAAACCTGGTAAGACTAAAAAAGAAGAAGTAAAGGAAAAGAAAGTATACGCGATGCCTAAGCAAAGGAGGTATCCTTGGTTTTATACTAAGGATTGCCATTTCTATGCTGATGGTTCATCGCGTTTTGTGTACTCTGAAAATGAATTAGATCATTTAGATAGTTCCATGGAGGAAGCCGCTAAAAAAGGAGATTATACTAAAGCAATAAAACTTGCTGATGAAATAATAAAAGCTTTGCCGAAAACTGAAAAAGCTTGGATTATAAAGATAAACTCTATTTTTAGTGATGTTATACAAAATGAAAAATGTTGGAATGAGCTTTTATCAAAAAAGATTTTAAATGCGTGTTTTGGATTTTTACAATGTTCGGAGACTGTACTGGATAGAAGTTTAACTGCTAAGCATACTTTAATTCCTACGTTATTGAAAAATATTGAGGAAATTATAAAGTATCAAGTAAAAAACGTCACGAAGTATCATAATTTTGAGGTATATAATATGCTTGTAAATATATATTATATACTTCCTTTTAGGGAAATACTTGAATTATTAAGTGGTCATTTATTGGAAGATAAAGTTGATAAAGATTTTGAAGAAGATGCATATATAAAACTTACTGTTAAGAGTTTTTTAAGTCATGTGGATATGCTTAGAACTCGGAATACATCTAGGTTACAGGAAACTTTTGATGTTAGAAAGATAACTAATTGTACATTAATAACTGATGAAAAAATGGAAGCTAATATAATAGCTTTTGATTTGAATTTTGAGTCTGGTATAGATAAAGAGAAAATTCAAGCTAAATTTTATGATGAAAATGATGCTGAAATTAATTTTGGTAAAGTACCGGGAGAAGCGTTTGTCGATATATTTGAAGCAAAAACTACAAGAGGTGTTACTATAAGGGAAGAAATTGTAATTTTAACTGATATAAGAATTGCTAGGACTGTGGTTTCTATATATAACGAAAAAACGGATCCGCTAAAAGAAAAAAAAGAAGTAAAAGAAGTTAAAGTTGAAGAAAAAATGAAGGTTGAACCTGAGAAAAACAAAAATGAAATTAAAGATGATAAAGTTGAAAATAGAAAAGATGACATACTTGATAATAAAAAACAAGAAAATAGTGTTAATAATGAAGTAAAGAATGATTCTGTTTCTGAACCTGAAATAGAATCGCAAATGTTGATGTATCCTTGTTTTGAGGATGTTGAAGATATCAAAATAAGTAATTCACAATTTGTGTGTTTGAAGAAGGGCGGAATAGTTTTATCTGTAGGGGATATAAAATGCTCTGAACAAATTGCTACTTGGCAAAATATAAATAAGATATATGTGAAGAATAATGCTATATATGCTATAAAAGAAGACGGCACTGTAATATATGCCGGAAATACGGAATATGAAAATGCTGAGTATATTTATTCGTGGGATAACATAGATAAGTTATATTTGGCTGATAAGCATATGTTAGCGTTAACTAAAAATGCTACGGTAAGAGCTGTTGGAAATAATGATAATGGGCAATGTGAAGTTGATGAATGGTATGACATAATTGATTTGGCAGTTGCTTTCCATTCTGTTGGACTTAGTAAAGACGGAAAAGTTCATGCGATTGGTGAGAATAATTTCGGTGAATGTGATGTTGAAGCTTGGCAAGATATTGTTCAAATTGCTGCGGGTAATTTTTATACGGTTGGTCTTACATCTATGGGCAAAGTTGTTGCAACCGGCTTAAATTCTTGCGGACAATGTAATGTTTCAGAGTGGACTAATATAAAACAGGTTTTTGCTTTAGGAAATATGACCATAGGGCTTAGATTTGACGGAAGGATTGTAACTACGGGAAAGACATCATATAGGGTAGATGACGTAAAAAAGTGGAATGCGATAAAACAAATTATTTTAGCAGATAACAGAATTATAGGAATTGATCAAGACGGAGCTGTGTTTGCAAGCGGAAAGCCATATAGAAATTTTGTTAATAATACGTGGCTTAATGTAAAGAAAGTAGTGGCTTGTAACGAACATATTGTTGCGTTAAAGTATGATGGCACATTGCTTAGTAACGGATTATTGTTTGGACATTTTTTATCTAATGATTTTGGTACTATGCTTGAGATTAGAGAAAATACGCTAGCTAATAAAGTTGCTATGCTAAATAGTGATAATGCATTGAGTTGTATGAGTAAAAATCAGTCTTCGAATGAGGAAACTACATATCCTATTATATATGGTGTAAAAAAAGCGGATATAAGTGCGACTCATTTGGTGGCATTAAAAGAGGATGGAACTGTTTGTTATTATACGTTTGAAGATAAAATAGTTACTAATGTTAATGAATGGGATAGTATTGTTGATGTAAGAGCCGGAAATGAGTTTGTAGTTGGATTAAATATTAACGGTAAAGTAATGGCGGTAGGAGATAATTCTTATGGGCAATGTAGTGTTAATTCTTGGAGCGATGTTGTAAAAATAGAGGCTGAAGGGGATAGAGTTGCAGGACTTACTATTGATGGAAAATTATTAATTACCGGAAAAGATGAAACCGGTGAATTTGATTTCTTAAAATCGTTACAAAATATAAAAAGCTTTGCGATGAGTAGTTTGCAAACAATGATTTTGCACAATGACGGAACGGTAAAGTTGTCGTTCCATCCGAGTGGAGTTAGTGTAGAAAGTATTCAAAGTTGGAAAAACGTAAAAAAAGTAGTGGCGAGAGATAATAATTTCCTTGGATTAAAGGAAGACGGAACAGTCCTTAGTACGTTAGAAAATGAAACTGAAATTTCTAAATGGTCTAATATAGACGATATAGATGCGTCCGGAAGCTATACTTGGGCTAAATTAAAGTGATTTTGACGTTAAAAATTATGGAAACCTATTGACAAATAGACTTATTGTTGATACAATACTTAAGTATTTTGCCGCTTGAAAAGGGTTCTTGAAATTCCTTTGTGGAATACCTGATATCAGCGTGTCCGAAAATAACGGAGGAGGTGTAGTTATGTACGCTATTATTGAAACAGGTGGAAAGCAGTACAAAGTAGAACAAGGTGATGTTATTTATGTTGAAAAACTAAACAACGAAGCTGGTTCAACTATTGAATTTGATAAAATTCTTGCAGTTTCTGGAGATACTATGACTGTTGGAAATCCTATTGTTAGTGGAGCTAAAGTTTCCGGAACTGTCTTAGACCATGGAAAATCAAAGAAAGTTGTAGTATTTAAATACAAGGCTAAGAAAAATGAAAGAAAGAAACAAGGACACAGACAACTTTATACTAAGGTTCAAATCGACGAAATTAAGGCTTAGTAAGGAGCCGAGACTATGATAACCATTGATATAAAAAGGAATAGTAGAAACGAGATTTTTTCTTTTTCACTAAACGGGCATGCAGGATATGATGTGAATGGAAAAGATATTGTGTGTGCGGCGGTATCGGCTGTTACAAATATGGTTCTTATAGGACTTAATGAAAAGTTAGGCGTTGAGTTAAAATTTGAAAAGTTTGATGGTGGATACTTAAGAGTTGAACTGTCGGAAAAGACGGATTCAGATAAAATGAAAAACGCTCAAGTCCTGCTTGAATCTATGGTTGAAGAGTTTTTAGATTTAGAAACGAATTTTAGTAAGTATATATTGGTCAAAGAAAGATAATAATAGGAGGTGTAAGAAATGTTACTTAGAATTGATGTTCAATTCTTCGCACATAAAAAGGGTGGCGGAAGCACAAAGAACGGTAGAGACAGTGAGTCTAAAAGACTTGGTGCTAAAAGAGCTGACGGACAATTTGTAGTAGCCGGTAATATCTTGGTAAGACAACGCGGAACAAAGATTTATCCGGGAACAAATGTTATGATTGGTAGTGATGATACTTTATTTGCAACAGCAGATGGTATTGTTAAATTTGAAAGAAAAGGTAGAGACAAGAAACAAGTTTCTGTGTATGCTGCTGAATAATGAATTGGAAAGGAAGAAGGCCGCAACGACCTTTTTCCTTTTTTCTTTAATTACGAAATGCAGGATACATCTGCATTAGGAGGTTTTTTATGATAGACTTAGTTAAAATAAGTGTTAGAGCCGGGAAAGGCGGAAATGGATTTGTATCATTTAGAAGAGAAAAATATGTTGCTGCCGGGGGACCTGATGGTGGAGATGGCGGAAAAGGCGGAGACGTATATTTTATAGTTGATGCTGATATGAACACCTTAGCTGAATTTAGATATAAGAAAAAATATTTAGCTGAAGATGGTCAAAAAGGAGACGGTGGAAACCGTTTCGGAAAATCCGGAGCAAATTTATATATAAAAGTTCCTGCCGGAACAGTTGTGAGAAATATGGAAAACGGTAGGATAATTGCGGATTTGGTAAAGGTTGGAGATAAGGTTTTAATAGCTAAAGGAGGAAGAGGCGGAAGAGGAAATGCAAAGTTTGCTACTTCTACTCGTCAAGTTCCTAAATTTGCCGAAGAGGGCGAAGAAGGCGAAAGCTTTGAATTGATGCTTGAATTAAAACTTCTTGCTGATGTTGGACTGGTAGGCTTCCCTAATGTTGGTAAGTCTACGATACTTTCTATTATGACTTCTGCTAAACCTAAGATTGGAAATTATCAATTTACAACGTTAGTACCTAATCTTGGAGTTGTAAAACTTGATAATGGGGCTGACTTTGTTTTAGCGGATATTCCGGGACTTATCGAAGGGGCTCACCGTGGAGCAGGACTTGGTCATGAATTTTTACGTCACATTGAACGCACAAAGTTAATTTTACATGTTGTTGATTGTTCGCAAAGTGAAGGACGTGATGTTGTAAAAGATTTTAAGACTATAAATGCTGAACTTGAACTTCATAATCCTAAACTTGCAAAACGTCCGCAAGTCGTTATTGCAAATAAAATGGATATTCCGGAATCAGAAGAGAATTTTAAACGTTTAAAAGTTGTAACTGATAAAATGGGGTATGAAATATATCCGGTATCAGCTGTTACCAATAAAGGATTAAAAGAAGTATTTTATAAAGTAAGTCAAATGCTTAGTGAAATTATTCCGGAAGAAGAAACGGAAGAATATGTTGAAGAAGCTGTAATCCAGGATACACCTGAGTTTGAGATAAAATGTCAAAATAATATTTATTTTATTTCAGGAAAAAGTGTAGAAAAGGTAATGAGAAACATAAATTTTGACGATTATGAATCTGTACAGTATTTCCAAAGATTTTTAGAAATAAAAGGTATTAATAAGCAATTGGAAAAAATGGGAATAGAAGAAGGGGATACTGTTAGAATAGGTGAGGTTGAGTTTGAATATATTAAATAAGACCTTTTAAGGAGTTGAATTTTATGGAAGATATTGATGTAGATGCTTTTGCAAAAGAAGCTAAAGAAAAAGTGAAAAGTAATAAACTTATAGTTTTGATTAGTGGAATTGTAGTTTTATTAGTAGTAATATTTTTGATATTGTTATTAATGACTGTGGGGTACAAGAAGATTTACGGTGGTATATCCGTAAATGGGGTAAGCTTGGGTGGAATGACTTTAGAAGAAGCTCAACAAACATTAAATACAAAATACAAAGATTTAGCTTACTTGGATATAAGTGTGAGATGTGATGAGTACAGAAATGATTTCAGAGCTGAAGATATCGGCGCAAACTTTGATGTATCCACTGCTGTAAACACTGCGTATTCTTATGGTAGAGAAGGAAATATATTTCAAAAAATAACAAATGGACTTAAGTATAAGTTTTCTAAAACGGATTTAACAATTGATGTAGAAGTAGATAGGAAAAAGATTGAGTCTGAAATATCTAAGGTAACTCGTGAGGTTGAGACTCCTGCTGTTGAATGGAGTTATGCTAGAGAAGGAGATAAACTTATTGTAAAAAACGGTATTACCGGAGTTATTGCTGATAAAGAAACTGCAAGACTTGCTATAATAAGTAACTTAAATAAGATGAATTCTACGACTGTAAATGTAGAAATCGAAGAGGTTAAACCTGAAAAAGTGGATATAGATAAGATTCAAAAACAAATAACTAAAAAAGTTCAAAATGCTGAGTACATCAATGATACAGGAAATTTAATTGAACAGATAATCGGAGTAGAAATAGAAGATATTAATCAAGCCAAAAAACTTGCTCAAAGTATTGATGAAGAGGGAATGCAATTTTCTATTCCATTACTTATAACTATGCCGGAAGTTACAACTGAAAGTGTACTGAGTGAATTGTTTAGAGATAAGTTAAGTACATATACTACATATTTTAATGTTAATGAAACTGAAAGAACTGAAAACGTAAGACTTGCGGCTGAGTTTATTAATGATGTTATTTTAATGCCGGGGCAAGAATTTTCTTATAATAATATAGTTGGAGAAAGAAGTACAGAAAGAGGATTTAAAACTGCTAAGGTTTATCAACAAGGTCAAATTGTTGATGGCTTAGGTGGTGGAATATGCCAGGTATCGTCTACTTTATATAATGCGGTTGTAATGGCTGATTTGGAGGTTGTTGAGAGGAAAAATCATAGCTTAACTGTTTCGTATGTAAAGCTTGGAAGAGATGCCACAGTTGCTTATGGAAGTACAGATTTTAGATTTAAAAACAGTAGACAATATCCTGTAAAAATATCCAGCAAGATTTCAGGCGGAACATTGACTATTGAGATATATGGATATAATACTAATAAGACACGATTAGTAGATATTGAAACAGAGGTAATAGAAGTGTTGTCATTTAAAGAGCAAGAGATAATGGATCCTACTTTACCGGTTGGAACGAGTAAGATAACTACAACAGGACATAAAGGATATAAAGTAAAGTCATATAGAGTTACAACGGAAAATGGGGAGGTAGTTGAAAGGAAACTTATTGCGACAGATACATATTCGCCGGTAGCGCAAGTAAAACGAGTTGGAACCGGTACGAACTAGTTGTGTACAGTTAAATATTGGAGGGTTATAAATGAAAAAAAGAGGAGTAATCGGTAGCATTATTGCAATTATTATTTTATCTGCTATTTTGAAGGTATGGTGGATAAATAATATACCGCTTACCCCTCTTTATGATTTTGAAACTTTTTATAAAGTTGCGGTTAATTTATATAATGGAGAAGGTTTTACTCTAAATGGTTATCCTTGGGCGTTTCAGTCATATGGCTATCCGCTTATTTTAAGCATTTTTTTTAGATTAGTTAGTAGTTCCAGTATATTTACTGCAAAAGTTTTTAATGTTATATGTTCTACTTTGACTTTGCCGTTTATTTTCTTGATTTTTAATAAAGTATTTAACAAAAAGAGTGTTGTATGGCTTTGTTTTATAGTATTTGCATTTTTACCGAATAATCTTATATATAATAATGTTTTAGGTAGTGAGGTTTTGTCGGTATTATTGTTTTCAATAATTATTTGTATGAATTTATATATGTTAGAGAAATATAGAATATGGAATTTTTGTATTCAAGGATTTTTAATAGGTATACTTAGCTTAGTAAAACCATTTTTTATGGCGTATCCTATTGTTTTGATATTTATATATTTTATTAAAACAAAGGAGTGGAAAAAGACAGCAATCATAGGTGTATGCTTGATTACAGGATTTGTATGTGTTATGATTCCATCAACGATTAAGAATTATAAAGCGTTTGGAAAAGCATTTATGATATCGTATAATGGTGGGTATACATTGTATATAAATAACAATAGCGAAAACGTAAGAGGAACATGGATGAATGCTTTTAAGGTACCTGCTACTGAAGAATTTAAACAAGAGTTACGAGATGTAGGCTTTGAATACGATGTCGATCATATAACGGAAAAAACACAAAATTTAAGGAATGCGTATTCGGGAGATATATTTAAGAAGGAAGCGATAAAATGGATAATTCATCATCCGAGTGAGTTTATTGCGTTAGGATGTTTGAGAATTGTAAATGTTTTCTTTGATGGGGCATCAGATGTTCAATTATGGGGATTTGAGAATTTAGGTCAAATGACGATTATGCAAAATAGACTCTTTAAGGTATTTATGGGAGTTGCTGATTCTATAATATATGTTATAAGTGCATCGTTTATATTTGTGTTAGTATTGAATATAAAGAGAATATTTTCTAAAAAGGCGAATTTAAGCTTGTTACTGATTGTATGGAGTACGTTATTCTTTTATGCGGTGTATTTTGTAATTGAAGGACAAGCTAGATATAATTTTCCTACCTTATTTATGTTATTTGTTTGTTTCGGATGGTTGTTTGAAAAGGCTGAGTTTAAGGATACATCAGTGAAGTAGGATTTTGGGAGGAGAAATATGTTAGATAAATTATTGAATAAAAAGATTAATGTAGAAAAAGAATTGGTAGATACTCATAGGTGTAGATTTATGGGAATATTAAATACTTATGATATTGTGCTTAAGGATAAAGGAGAGTTTAGATATCCTAAAGCGATATTGAATAAGGAGTTTGGAGGAGCTAGTGTGCTACCTGTGGATAAAGAAGGGAATGTGTACTTAGAAATTCAGTACAGATTTCCTTTAAGAGAGGTAATAATAGAGCTACCGGCAGGTAGAAGCAATGAGGGTGAGAATTTTTTAGAATGTGCAAAGAGAGAGTTAAGAGAGGAAACGGGATGCATTACCGAGAAAATCATAGCTCAGCCGGAAATATATGCACAACCTGAGTTCACAAATGAAAGACTAGGTTCATTTTTAGCTTTGGAATGTAAACAAACTGAGGAACAAGAACTAGATTCCGATGAGACAGTGTGTGTTTTTAAGTTGCCGTATGAGGTTGCTGTTGAGCTTGTAAAAAATAATATGATAAAGGATGAAAGAACGATAGTTGCGCTTGGAATAAGCAGATGTATCCAGGGTTTGAGGTTTCATAAGTTTGATGACAATGTTGAAGAATATATAGATAATATATCCAAAAAGCTTGAAATTGAAAAAAATAATTTGGAAGAAAAAGAAGTTGGTATAGATTACACTTTGCCTTGTGAATTTGGATTGGTACGAGATCACATTGTTGTTGTACCCGGAAATAAAAATTCAAGGCGTGAATGTTTTTATTTAAAATCCGGAAGTATTGTACTTCCGATTTCGAAAAACGGGAAATTGGGATTTATGGTAAGATATATGCCGACAGTAGATAAAAATTTAGTAGAGTTACCGGAAAAAAGTGAATTAGAGAATAGTGTGCAGGTTTATGATTTCGGAGAAATGGTAACTGCGGTTGGGTATTCTAATGACAGGCAATATATGTATTTAGCTAAAAATATGGAAGAAACTGATGATTTTGTATGGCTTACTGCTGATGAGACTTTAGAGTATATAAGAAATGGGAAGATAGAAGATGGAAGAGTTTTAGCCATTATTTTAAAATATCTTATGGGTTTATAATTTTTTTGGAAGCTGTAAAAAAATAATGTTATGGTAGAATTTATTTTGGAATAAAATGGAATGTATAAACTTTACTTGACAAATTATTCCTAATAATATATCATAAAATAAATGCATTGACGGAGAGAGTAAGTATGAATAGTCTTTATAGAAAGCTGATGATGATGGAAATTTGGCAAGGGGTTTGTACTGAAGTTCACTTCACGAGCAACAAGAGTGATATGTAGTTCTTGTCGTATTTCTACGTTATAGGAAATTAAGAGAGTAAAGTAATTTACTAAGTTGGATGGTACCGCGGAAGATATGGGCTTTCGTTCCTTTGTGGAACGAGAGCTTTTTTTGTTTCACGCGAAACATATGCAAAAAGTAAGGAGGATATAAAATGCTGAAAGACACATTATTACAAATGAAAGAAGAAGTAATAGAAAAAATTAATGCTGCAAAATGCGTTGATACTGTTGAACAGTTGAGAGTTGAGTTTTTGGGGAAAAAGGGAAAAATAACGGAAATCTTAAAGGGATTGAAAGATTTATCTGTTGAAGAAAAAAAAGAAATCGGGAAACTTGCAAATGATGTAAAAACGGAGCTTGAGCTAAAAATTGAACAGGCAGTTTGTATTATAAGTGAAAAAGAAATTGAAGAAAAATTAGCTAAAGAGAATTTTGATATTACTTTTCCGGGTAATGAAGTTGAGAAGGGAAGTTTACATCCTATAACTATTGTTCAAAGAAGAGCTGAAGAAATATTTAAGGGAATGGGCTTTATGATTGCAGACGGTCCTGAAATTGAGACTGATTATTTTAATTTTGAAGTTTTGAATATTCCTAAAGATCATCCTGCCAGAGATATGCAAGATACTTATTATTTAAATACAGGAAATGTGCTTAGAACTCAGACATCTGCTTGCCAAGGACGTTTTATGCAAAAAGTAAAACCTCCGTTTAGAATGATTGCACCGGGAAGATGCTTTAGAAACGAAGCAATGGATGCTAGTCACGAAAACACATTTTTCCAACTCGAAGGTATGATGGTAGAGAAAGATTTATCTATTGCTAATTTGGTATATATAATGAAAACATTGCTTACTGAGATTTTAGAGAGAGATGTTGAAGTAAGATTAAGACCGGGATTTTTCCCGTTTGTAGAGCCCGGGTTTGAGCTTGATATAAATTGTCAAATTTGCGGTGGAAAAGGTTGTCCTACTTGCAAACATTCCGGTTGGATAGAGTTACTTCCTTGTGGAATGGTTCATCCTAATGTACTAAAAGCCGGAGGAATTAATCCGGAAGAATATAAAGGATTTGCTTTTGGTGTTGGACTTACCAGACTTGCTATGATGAAGTATGGAATAAAAGATATACGTGAATTAAATAGCGGGGATTTAAGATTCTTAAAAAAGTAGATATATTGGAAAGGAATGACTGAAAATATGAAAATTTCGATGAATTGGATAAATGACTATGTAGACCTTTCGGGTTTGGATATGAATGAACTTGCTCTTAAATTTACAATGTCTACTGCGGAAATTGAGGAAGTTGAATTTGTTGGGCGTAATATAGAAAATGTTGTTGCGGGAAAAATTTTGACTTGTGAATCTATTCCTGAATCAAAAAAACTTCACAAGCTTACGGTAGATACAGGAGAAGAAGTAGTACAATGTATGTGTGGAGCGCCTAATGCTAAGGAAGGAATTATTGTTCCTTTTGCGAAAATCGGTGGTAAAGTATCCGGTATGGAAATTGGCAAGGCTAAACTTGCCGGGTATGATAGTTTCGGAATGTGCTGTTCGGGAAAAGAACTTGGAATAAGTGATGACCATTCCGGATTAATGATTTTAGATGAATCTACTAAAGTAGGAACAGATATAAAAGAAATCCTCCCGATAGAAGATGTTATTTGGGAAGTAGATAATAAATCTATTACGAATAGACCGGATTTATGGGGACACTACGGAATAGCTAGAGAAATTGCAGCTATAACAGGTAGAGAGTTGAAAAAGATGCCTGTTGCTGATTTAGATAAATATGATAATTTACCTAAAATTCCGGTAGAAATACAAGATGACAGATGTACAAGATATGCTTGTATGGTATTTGATAATGTAACACGTCCGACTTCTACTTATGAAATGCAAGTAAGACTTTTTTATTGCGGAATGAGAGCAATAAGCTTTTTGGTAGATTTGACTAACTATATAATGCTTGATGTTGGACAACCTATGCACGCTTTTGAAAGAGAAGGAATTGAAAAAATAGTTGTAAGAGCGAGTCGAGGTGAAAAGTTTATTACGTTAGATGATGTTGAGAGAGAAGTAGGTAGTGAAACATTGTTTATATGTAATAATGAAGAACCTATTGCTCTTGCGGGAATTATGGGCGGAAGAGATTCAGAAGTAACTGAAAAAACAAAATCTATAATTTTGGAATCTGCAAATTTTGATGCGGGTACAATAAGAAGAAATGCTGCAAAACTCGGTATGAGGACTGAAGCTAGTGCTAGGTATGAAAAAACTTTGGATAGCCAATTTGTAATTGATGCGTTAGAGAGATTTGTTTACTTACTTACAAGGGATGATAAAAGTGCTGTTGTTACCGGTGGACTTACTGATACTATAAGGAAACCTCAAAAGGAAGTTGAAATAAAGATAACTAAGAGTTATATAGACGGCTATATTGGTCAAGAATTATCTATTGAAAAGATTGTAAGTATTTTAGAGTCGTTAAAATTTGGTGTAAAAGTTGAGGGAGAGGAGCTAATTGTAAAGGTTCCTACGTTTAGAGCATCAAAGGATATAAGTATAAAGGCGGATATTGTTGAAGAAGTTGCAAGAATTTACGGATTTGATAATATTACTCCGCAACCTACAAAGGTTCCGCTTTCAGCTTTGGTTGTAAATAAGGAAAGAGAAACTGAGTATGAAATAAAGAGAATTTTAGCATATTCTTTTGGATTATCAGAAGTTCATAGTTATTTATGGTATGATAATAGATTTAATGTTGAGGCTGGAATTGGCAATTTAGAAGGAATAAAATTGCTTAGTCCGAGTGCTCCGGAATTTGCGGATATAAGGCAAGAAATGGCTCCTACTTTATTAAAGTTTGCAAATGAAAATAAAAAGAACTTTAATGAATTTGGAATTTTCGACATAGGTAGTGTTGCTCCGATAAAAAATGGGGAATTTGAGGAAAATAAGCAGTTAGGAATTTTAATTGCAAGTAAAAAAGAAAGTGAAAATGATTTATTTTACAAGGCGAAGGGAATAGTAAATAGTGTACTTAGAATAACAAAAAATGTTGAATTGTCATATAAAGTTAGTGAAGAAAAGAAAAATTGGATGAACCCTGTAAAAACAGCTAAAATTATGTGTGGAGATACAGATTTAGGCTATATAACTGTACTTCATCCAAAGATAAAGAACAATATTGATAAAAAGTTAAACATTGTTATTGTTGAAATTAATTTGTTTAAGTTATATGAAATCAATGAAATTGAAACTAAATATGAGGCTATTTCTAAATATCCTGAAGTAAGTTTTGATTTAAGTTTACTTGTAGATGTGGATAAACAATTTGAATGTGTTGAAAAAGATTTAAATAATTTTGAGAGTCCTATTATAGTAAAGACAAAATTTGTCGATTTATATACGGGAGTGGGATTACCTGAGAATAAAAAAAGTATGACATTTACTTTTGTATGGAATGCCCAAGACCACACATTAACAGGTGAAGAAGTAGAAATAGAAAAAGCAAAGTTATTAGATTATTTAAGTAGCAAGGGATATACCAGCAGATATTAGTCCACCAAAAAAGATGGGAGAGATTTTTATGGGAATATCTATTAATACAGAATATGTAGAGGACTTTATAAGCAAAATTCAACTTTCTTCGTTGAAGAAAAAAGTAGAATCTTGTCACGAAATGCTCCATAATAAAACGGGTGAAGGAGCTGATTATACCGGTTGGGTTGATTGGCCTGTGAATTATGATAAAGAAGAATTCGAAAGAATAAAAGTTGCTGCTGATAAGATAAGAAGACAGGCAGATGTACTTATAGTTATAGGAATAGGTGGCTCTTATTTAGGAGCTAAATCTGTTATAGAGATGTTTAAGGATCCGTTTAGGAAAACAACTAAGACAGAGGTAATTTTCCTTGGACAAAATATGAGTGCTGAGTATATGAGTTCATTACTACATTATATAGTAGATAAAGATGTTGCTGTTAATGTAATATCTAAATCCGGTACAACTACTGAGCCTGCGATTGCGTTTAGAATTATAAAAGATTTTATGGAACGCAAGTATGGAAAAGAATATGCAAAAACGAGAATATATGTTACAACCGATAAAGAAAAAGGAGCTATGAGATTACTTGCAAGCACAGAAGGATACGAAACATTTGTAATTCCTGATGATATTGGCGGAAGATATTCTGTATTAACTCCTGTTGGATTACTTCCGATAGCTGTGGCTGAAATTAACATTGATGAATTAATGGAAGGTGCTGCAATTGCTCGTGAGAAGTATTCTATAAAAGAAGATAATGACTGTTATAAATATGCAGTATATAGAAATGCATTATATAAAATAGGAAAGAAAACTGAGATTTTAGTTAATTATGAGCCGTGTATGCACTATTTTACAGAATGGTGGAAACAATTATATGGCGAAAGTGAAGGAAAAGATAAGAAAGGAATATTCCCGGTAGGTGTGGATTTTACAACAGATTTACATTCAATGGGTCAATATATTCAAGATGGACGGAGAGATTTATTCGAGACAGTAATAAAAATTAACAAACAAAGGAGTGATATTGTAGTAAAAGAAGACCCTATGGATTTGGATGGGCTAAACTATCTTGCCGGAAAAAGTATGAATGAAATTAATGAAAAAGCATTAGTTGGTACCGTTATCGCACATTATGACGGAAATGCACCTAGCATAATATTGTCTATTGATGAAATAAATGAGAAAAATGTTGGAGAATTGATATACTTTTTTGAAAAAGCATGTGGAATAAGTGGATATCTTCTCGGAGTTAATCCATTTAATCAGCCAGGAGTAGAGGAATATAAGAAAAATATGTTTGCTTTACTTGGAAAACCCGGGTATGAGGAGAAACAAAAAGAATTAATGTCAAAAATGCAAATAAAGTGAAAAATAATTTAAAATATGCGGTTGCACAATTTGATAAAAGCTTAATATATATTTGTCGAATATTGACGAAATAACAATTTAAACAGTATAAAAATGCGTAAATTTACCTTCTTTCTCTGTTGAAAACAAAAAAGGTTAAGAATATAATAAAATCCGTTGGCGCCAAAAAAAGACGCAAATTTTACAAAAGCTTATATTAATAATGTACAAGCGAAAAGGAGGAAATAGGATGAGAGTATTGATTTGTGATGATAATGTGAGTTTTACTAATTTGGTTAAAGATTTTATGTTATCACAATCAGATTTTGAAGAGGTTGAGTGTGCATACAGCGGTAAAGAAGCAGTAGAGAAAATTTTAAGTTGGAAGCCTGATTTGGTATTGCTAGATTTAATAATGCCTGAATTAGACGGATTAGGTGTACTTGAGAAAGTCACTGCGAGTAATATGGATAGAATGCCGATTGTTATTTTGCAATCAGCCATATCTCAAGAATTTGTAGTAAAGGAAGCTTTAGAACTTGGCGCGTACTGTTTTATTCTAAAACCATACGATTTAAATTTCTTAATAGACAGAATGAGAAATGCTTATGCAGATGAAAATGGTATAGTATCCGCACCGGCGTATACTATGAAGGAAGTACCATATATAAATGTTCCGAAAACGAACACAAGATTAGATGCAGAGATTGAAGTTACTAATTTAATGCACAAAGTTGGTATACCTGCAAACATTAGCGGACATCAATATTTAAGAGAAGCAATTTTGATGGTTATTGAGGATAGAGGGTTAATTACCGGAATAACAAAAGAGTTATATCCAAATGTAGCAAAGAAGTATCAAACTACTTCGGCAAAAGTAGAAAGAGCAATTCGTCACGCTATTGAAGTGTCGTGGGGAAGAGGCAGAATTGATTTACTAGAAAAGACTTTTGGATATACCATAAACCCTGAGCGTGGCAAACCAACAAACAGTGAGTTTATAGCAATGGTAGCAGATAAAATCAGAATGGAATTAAGAATACCTACAAATGTAAAATAATACCATTGATATATTTTATGATTTTACTTGAAAATAAAGTCGAAAAATGATATAAAAGAGATAAGAATCTTAAAGGGTTCTTATTTTTTTTAGTAGTCAAGTTCGAGCTAATAATAAAGTAAGAAAGGGGTTTATAGTATGACAAAGTACGTATTTGTAACCGGTGGAGTAGTTTCCGGATTAGGAAAAGGAATAACAGCGGCATCTTTAGGAAGATTATTAAAAGCAAGAGGATATAAAGTAAAAATTCAAAAATTTGATCCTTATATAAACGTAGACCCCGGAACAATGAGCCCGTATCAACATGGTGAAGTATTCGTAACAGAGGATGGAGCTGAAACAGACCTTGATTTAGGGCATTATGAAAGATTTATAGATGAAAATTTAAGCCGTAATAGTAGTGTAACAAGCGGAAAAATTTATTGGGATGTAATAAATATGGAGCGTAGAGGCGATTATTTAGGAGGAACGGTTCAAGTTATTCCGCATATTACTACTGCTATAAAAGAAAAAGCATATGCAGTAGGTAAAGAAGATAATACTGATATAGTAATAACTGAAATTGGCGGAACAGTTGGAGATATAGAATCATTACCGTTTCTAGAAGCTATTCGTCAAATTAGTATAGAAGTAGGAAAAGAAAATGTTGCGTATATTCATGTAACATTGGTACCGTATTTAAAAATGTCCGGAGAGCTTAAAACAAAGCCGACTCAACATAGTGTAAAAGAATTGAGAAATATAGGTATTCAACCGGATGTAATTGTATGTAGAACAGAACATCCGATAAGTAATGAAATGAAGGCGAAAATGGCGTTGTTCTGTAATATACCTGCGAAAAGAATAATACAGAATTTAGATGCTCCTAGTCTTTATGATTTACCGTTAATGATGGAGAGAGAAGGACTCGCGAATGCAGTGTGTGAAACTCTTGGAATAGAAAATAGGGAGCCGGATTTAAAAGAATGGATAGAAGTAACTGAAAAGAGTAAAGCGTTAACAAAGAAAGTAAAAATTGCTTTGGTAGGTAAATATGTAGAACTTCATGATGCATATATAAGTGTAGCAGAATCCTTAAAACACGCCGGAATACATTTAGGTGCTGAAGTGGATATAGATTGGATAGATGCTGAAAAAGTAACAGAGGCTAACTATAAGGAAATGCTTGCTTTAGCTGATGGTATATTGGTACCGGGGGGTTTTGGAAACAGAGGAATAGAAGGAAAGATACTAGCCGTAAAATATGCGAGAGAGAATAATGTGCCGTTTTTGGGAATATGTTTAGGAATGCAAATGGCAGTTGTTGAATATGCAAGAAATGTATTAGGATTAGCTGATGCAAATAGTTCTGAAATAAATCCGGATACGACTAATCCGGTAATTCATATAATGGAAGATCAAAAGTATATAGAAGCAAAAGGCGGAACAATGAGACTTGGTAAGTATCCTTGCCGTATACGAGATAATACGTTTATGAAGGAAGCGTATAAAGAAGAATTAATAGAAGAAAGACATAGACATAGATATGAATTTAATAACGATTATAGAGAAAGATTGGAAAACGCTGGGTTAAAAATTTCCGGAACATCGCCGGATGATTTGTTGGTAGAAACGGTAGAAATACCTACTCATAAGTGGTTTGTCGGAGTTCAATATCATCCTGAGTTTAAATCCAGACCAAATAGACCTCATCCGTTATTCTATGAATTTGTAAAACATTCAATTAATTAGTATGGAAACTATTGACAAAAGGTGCAAAAAGATTTAGTATAGTTATGTGGATTTTGGTGGTTGTGACGAGATTAAAATTAAAAAAGAAATAGGGTGGTGGGCACCCTATTTCTTTTTCTACTATGTAGCTGATGAAGTAAAAATAATTAACAACACAACTACCCAAATTACAACTTTGGCTGGTCGCGACATTTGAAATCCCCCCTTTCTGAAAAGAATTTCCCCGGGAGATAAACATATAATACAATAAATGGAATTATCTTACAAGAGAAACATATCGTATTATTACGACAAAGTTTGACACTTGGAAGTGAAATTTAAAGCTTAACGATAGAAGAAAAAGGTTATGTTTTTAGTGTTAGATTTTTTACTAAATGATTTGATAGAAACTATTGACAAAAAATAGTAAATGGTGTAGTATGTAGCTATAAAAATCTTTATTATTTTATCCAAAAAAGAAATAGGGTGTGTGTTACCCTATTTCTTTTTTCACGTTATGTAGCAGATGAAGTTAAAAGAATTAACAATATTGCTACCAACATAGTAATCTTTATTACTCTATCCATTTGAAATCCCCCCTTTCTAAAAAAGAATTTCCCCGGGGGATAAACATATAATACAATAAATGGGATTATCTTACAAGAGAAATAAATCGTATTATTGCGACAAAGTTTGACATTTGAAAGTGAATTTAATGCTTAACGATAGAAGAAAGAGACTATATTTTTAGTGTTAGATTTTTTACTAAATGATTTGATAGAAACTATTGACAAAAAATAGTAAATAGTATAGTATACTTGTATAAATTTTAGTGTTCTTGACAAAATTAAAATTTAAAAAAGAAATAGGGTGTGTGTGACCCTATTTCTTTTTACGTTATGTAGCTGATGAAGTAAAGACAATTAACAACACAACTACCAAAATTATAAGTTTAGTTGTTCTTGACATTTAAAATCCCCCCTTTCTAAAAAAGAATTTCCCCGGGGGATAAACATATAATACAATAAATGGGATTATCTTACAAGAGAAATAAATCGTATTATTGCGACAAAGTTTGACATTTGAAAGTGAATTTAATGCTTAACGATAGAAGAAAGAGACTATATTTTTAGTGTTAGATTTTTTACTAAATGATTTGATAGAAACTATTGACAAAAAATAGTAAATTGTGTAATATAGTTATTGTAAGAGATTGCAATTGTTTCATTATGTAAGAAGGACAAAAAGAAATAGGGCGTGTGCATACGCCCTATTTCTTTTTTGCCTCATTAAGTAGCTGATGATGTTAAAAGAATTAAGAATAATACTACTAACACAGCAATTTTAATGCAATATTTCATTATGTATATCCCTCCCTTCTAAAAAAGATTAGTCCGAAGGACAAACATATAATACAATAAATGTAATTTATTTACAACAATAAAATATCGTATTATTGCGACAAAGTTTGACAAAAGTGTTACAACAAATAATACAAAATTGTTACGCAATATGGAGAAATGTAGCAAAATACCCCAAAAAGAAATATCTAGATTAAATTTTGCACAAGTGCGAATATTACAGAAATATTTCAATTTATTTAAAAATAAAAAAAGTGCTAATGAAATAGAAAATGTTTCCGATATATTGAGAGTAAAAATTAGAAAATGCTTTTATAATTGGTTATTTCTAAAACATTTCTACAAAATTACAATTATGTTACACTTTACGGAAACCTATTGACCTAGGAAGTAAGGGCGTAATATAATGGCTATGGTTGAAATGGGAAACATTGTTTCCTTTTCAATATAAGCAGTTAGGTTACTACATAAGAAGGAAGAAAGGCTAACCTAACTATTAAAAAAACAAAAAAATTGCCTTTCTTTCAAAAAATAATTTTATAAGGAGGAGTTTTTCGTATGAAGAGCTTAAAGAAAACATTAGTACTTCTTGTTGTTTTCTCAATGATCCTTTCTACATTAGTTCCTGCATTTGCAGCAACTGACGTTGACGGATTAGATTGTGAAGATCAAGTAACAAGAATGGAAGCTCTTGGAATCATCGCAGGTTTTGAAGATGGAACATTCAGACCTACTGAAACAATCACAAGAGCACAAATGGCAGTAATTATTTGTAAAATGACAGGCGTTACAGACGCTATTGCAGAAGCTAACAGATATGTTGCTTCTAAATTCAGCGACGTAGCTGCTGGTGAATGGTACACAGGATATGTAAATATCGCATCTAACAACGGTATTATCACAGGTTTCCCTGATGGAACATTCAGACCAAACGAAACATTAACTCTTAACCAAGTATTAACACTTTGTGTTAAAGCTTTAGGAAGAGGCGGATATGTTGATAAAATGGGAACATGGCCTGCTAACTACATTGCAGAAGCAGCTAGATTAAACTTATTAAAAGATGTTAAGGGTGCTTCTGATGCTAACAGAGGAAACGTAGCAGTTATCTGCTGGAACACATTAAAT
>CAYYWT010000001.1:28825-32801 GCA_964475435.1 uncultured Eubacteriales bacterium | reverse complement strand
AAAATCAGATATTTTTTTTATCGAAAAACGGTAAGTTAATTTTGCTATTTATAAACCTACTTCATCCAATCTTTTCCGTCAGTCATTCTAGCAACAAGCATTGAACCACTTGTATCTCCTATTACATTCAAAACCGTCGCCGGTGGATCAATAATAGTCGCAATAATTGTTAAAATCGGTAAAGCTCCTACCGGATAACCCATCATAACCAAAATCATCATTTCTGAAATAGTACCACCACCTATCGGAACTGCCGTAACAAGTAATGTAACAAGTAACGAAACTCCGATTATTTTAGCCACACCAGCTACTGTCGCGATATTAGTACCAAACAAACAGACTAAAAACATAATTTTAAATACAGATCCTATAACCGAACCATCCTTATGAAAACTCGTTCCAAGAGGAATCATAGGCTCAGCAATATCATCCGGAACGCCAATAGCCTTTGCCGCTTGGAGATTTGCCGGAATTGATGCCGCACTCGAACAAGTAGCAAGTGCTGTAAGCGTTGCTGGCACAATATTAGCCCAAAAAACCTTAAAACCATTCTTACCCGCAGCAATATATGCATACAATGAATAAATTACGAAATAAAATAGTACTGCTACAATTGTATATATAACAAACGTCTTTGCATATCCAACAGCAATGGATGCCCCAAAAGTACCTACTAAAGCGGCAAAATAACATCCAAGTCCAATTGGCGCATAATACATAATAATCTTAAGCAAACTCATAATAACATCGGTCAACGAAACAAGTACATCGCGAACCGGCTTTGCTTTTTCACCAGAAATATTCAATGCCAAGCCAAATAAAATTGAAAAAACTATAATAGCCAAAATATTTTGTCTTGAAAACAAATCTGAGAAATCACTAACAGTAAGCGCTTCTACCGTCCTATCTAATATAGATAAATCTTCTTTTACAGCAATTTCATCCATATCAAGCCCGCTCATTATCTTTGCACCGTCTTCTACTTCTACCAAATTAATAAAATATGTACTCAAAAAACCGACTAAAACAGCAACTAGCGACATCATAACAAAAACCAAAATAATATTAGTCATTATTTTCCCAAGTCTTTTTGGTTGTTTCATGCCGGAAATAGATGTTGTTATAGTTAAAAATATAAGCGGAACTATAACTACCAATAATAAATTTAAAAACAAATCTCCAAAAGGACTAAGTACACCTGCTCCTTCTCCCCAAACTATGCCAACAATCGCTCCAAGAACTATGGCTACAAGTAAAATTATACTTTGCTTATAAGTTTCCAAAAATTTGCCCATAAACTTACACCCCTTTTTTATTTATTGTGAAATATATTATATAATACAAATGTCTTTTCATTTCACGATATAATTATATTATTTATGGTTAAAAATGCAATATAATGGATAAAATCTATATTAAAAACACTTTTAGATTTAATTTTTTAACTTTCTACATTTTCTCAGCAAAAGCAACTATTTAGCTAATTTCTTGGATAAATACACAATTTCATCAATATCCATCTTCTCTTGGTGCATAAGAGTATCAACATTTCCGTGAGGAATAAATCTATCACGAAACGCCATACTTCTAAATTTTCCTTTATATGCTCCGTTATTAAGGCTTTTTAGCATTAAATTGCCAAAACCACCTATTGCCACATTATCCTCAATAGTTATAATATTATATTTTTCTCGTATAAGTCGCTTTATTATATGAGTATCTACCGGCTTAACAGAAGTTACATTTACTATCATAGGATTAATTTTATACTCTTTTAACTCCTCTTTGGCCTTAACCGCATACTGTACCATTTTCCCAACAGCAACAATCGCCAGCTTTTCTCCGCCTGACACAATCTCCCATTTTCCTTTTTCAAATTTCTTAATCGGTTCAATCTCAACAATATCTCCGCCACGCGGATAGCGTATAGCGACCGGACTTTTTAAAGACAATGCATATTTTAGCATCGGTTCAATTTCTTGAACACATTTTGGAGAAAGGACCGTTATATTCGGTATCATAGATAAGTAAGATAAATCAAAAACTCCCTGATGAGTCTCTCCGTCATTTCCCACCAATCCTGCTCTATCTATCATAAATACAACAGGTAAATTTTGCATACATACATCGTGAATTATCTGATCAAATCCCCTTTGTAAAAACGTAGAATAAACAGCAAAAACAGGTTGCATTCCCTCTGTAGCCATTCCAGCAGCAAATGTAACAGCGTGTTCTTCAGCAATACCAACATCAAAAAATCTTTCAGGAAATTCTTTAGCAAATTTATTTAATCCGGTTCCGCCAGCCATTGCAGCAGTAATAGCAACAACATTCTTATTATTCTTCGCAATTTTTACAATAGCTTCTCCAAAGGCTTTTGAATAGGTAATTTCGCTTCCGTTTTTAAGGACTTCTCCTGTTTTAACATCAAATTTAGAAATTCCATGAAACTTATCCGGTTCAATTTCAGCCGGTTCATATCCTTTTCCTTTTTGAGTTACAATATGTATTACAACAGGCTCATCAAGTAACTTTACCTTATCCAAAATCTCAGTCATTTCTTTTATATTATGACCATCTATTGGCCCTATATATCTAATCCCCAAGTCTTCAAAAAACATAGAAGGAACAACTAATGATTTTATACTATTTTTTATCTTTCGAATAAACTTAACAACAGAATTTTTATATTCTAAGTGGTTATAAACAGCTTTTTTTATATCATTATATTTTTTATTTATTCTAATTCTTCCTAAATACTCTGACATTCCACCAACATTAGGAGAAATAGCCATTTGATTATCATTTAATATAACTATCATTTTAGTCTTAGAAAAACCTAAACCATTTAATCCTTCATACGCCATTCCACCAGTTAAAGCTCCATCTCCAATAACTGACACAACCTCATATTTCTTAAATTGAATATCACGAGCCTTCGCCATTCCAAGAGCGGCAGAAATAGAATTACTACTATGACCGGTATCAAAAAAGTCATATTTACTCTCATCACGTTTCGGGAAACCGCTAATCCCCTTATATTGTCTTAAAGTATTAAATTCATCTTTTCGACCGGTAAGTATTTTATACGGATAGCATTGATGGCCAACATCAAAAACAATTTTATCTTCATCAAAATCAAAGCACTTAAAAAGAGCTAATGTAAGCTCAACAATTCCTAAATTAGACGCAACATGACCGCCCGTCTTAGAAATGTTTTCTAACATAAACTCTCTAAGTTCTTTTGCTAAAATATTCAATTCTTCAAAGTTTAAATTTCTTACATCATTTGGATTTTTTATATTATCTAAAATTTTATACATCGTATATCACCATTAAACTATATTTATAAGTACAAACTATTATTCATATTCTATAATCTCAATAACTTACTTACAAGTTGGAACATTCCACTTACAACACTGCTTCTAGCACTTATTAAAAATCCATCAAGAGCTCCCACAGCGATCAACAATAATAATAAAATCATACCAAATTGTTCAAATCTCATATATGAAAAATAATATTTTTCAGGTAAAATCGCCAAAAGTACCTTTGAACCGTCAAGAGGCGGAATAGGAATTAAATTAAATAATCCAAGCCCTATATCTATTAACGCAATATAATGTAAAAGGTTGTAAATATAATTACTTACCATGTTCATAGATATATTTAATTTCGCTATAACTCCCATAAAAAATATAGCAACAAACGCCACAACGAAATTCATTAAAGGTCCTGCTAGAGAAACCTTAGCCATATCAGCCTTAGGATTTTCATAATATCTCGGGTCAACAGACACAGGCTTAGCCCAACCAAAACCTACAAATAAAAGTAACAACGTTCCCCATAAATCCATATGATGAAAAGGATTTAACGAAAGTCTACCGTCCGCTTTAGGCGTAGGATCGCCTAAAGCATAAGACGCTAAACCGTGAGCAAATTCATGTAAAGATAAAGCGATTAAAACCGCCGG
>CAYYWT010000001.1:0-28725 GCA_964475435.1 uncultured Eubacteriales bacterium | reverse complement strand
TCAGTCTCTCTTATTTCAAATTCTCTAACCATTTTATATAAAGGCATTTGCTTATTACCCTTCTTTACCTCTTCATCAATTAACTTCTCTACTTCTTCATTACTTACTTCTTCTTTTTGCAAATCCTTCTTTATTTCTTCATAATTCGGCACAATAATCGCACAAACCTTAGTTTCCAATTCACCAGGCAAATCCTTCCCATAAACAATAATCTCAGCTATATACGGACTTTTTAGCATATATGATTCAACTTCTTCAGGGAAAATATTTTTTCCGTTTTTAGTTACAATAACATTTTTCTTCCTTCCTGTAATATAGAAATAACCATCTTTGTCTCTATATCCTATATCTCCGGAATGAAGCCAACCGTTAATTAAAACTGCATCAGTCGCCTCTTTATTTTCATAATACCCCATCATAATGGAATCACTCTTAATTAAAATTTCTCCAATTCCGTCTTTATCCGGATTATCTATAACCATTAACGAATCCGGCATAGGAATGCCAATAGCAGCGTCTTTAGCCTTATTTACCGGATTTAACGCAGCAAGCGGAGAAGACTCGGTAAGTCCATATCCTTGAATTGTAGTAATTCCAAAACTCCTAAGTCCTTTTAAAACTTCAGGATTAACCGCAGCAGCACCGGCAATAGCTACTTTTAACTCTCCACCAAATACAGCCAAAATATCTTTAAATAATTTTTTCCTAACATCTATATTAAGTTTTAACAAGAAATTGCTAATAGAAAGAGCTGTTTTTACTTTTTTAGTAATCCCTTTCTTTTCAATTTGTTTCCAAATCTTATTATACATATTCTCTAAAATAAGAGGAACAACAAGAATTATAGTAGGTTTAGCCTCTTGTAAATTCTTTTGAATATGTTTTAACCCTTCGCAAAAATATATAGTAGCTCCTTGGAAAGTCATTAATAAAAACTCACAAGTACACTCATACGTATGATGAATAGGCAATATGGATAGTAATCTATCTCCCGGATTAGCATTAAACAAAGCCATTCCCGCCATAACGTTTGAAGCAATATTTTTATGAGAAAGCATAACACCTTTAGCAAGCTCAGTAGTTCCTGAAGTAAAGCATATACCGGCAAGCTGGCTACTTTCAATTTTAGTTTTACCAAACTCATTATTTCCGGATTCTATTAATTTATTTCCTTCATTAATTAATTCATTGAAAGAATATATATCTTCCTCTTTAACCCTAGCATCCATATCAATCGCAATAGTTAAATTTTCATTAGTCTTCATAAACTCTTTTATGTATTCCCTATATTTCTTAGAAAACACAATAGCTTTAGCCTTAGAACGCTTTAATAAATTTTCAATTTCATCTTTAGGTAACTCCTTATCAAGAGGAACAATAACTCCTCCGCCACAGGTAGTCGCCATATATGTAACACACCATTCATACCTGTTTTCGCCAATAACAGCAATATGTTCATTTTTTATACCAAGCTTAGAAAACATCGTCCCAAGAGCATAAACATCTTCTCTATACTTTTTATATGTAGTTCCGACATACTTATCATCAACCTTAGACATAAACGCAATTTCATCACTAAATAACGCAGTACATTGGTCTAGCAATTCCTTTAAATCATTAATCTTTCTTACCTTATAAATAGGCTTTGTCATCATTGGTTCCATAATTTTTTCCCCCTCGTCTTGTATATTTTATCATATATATTTACAATATGGAAGAAAATAATTTTATCTTTTATATAAATTTATATTGTTTACTTATAGCTCGAACTTTCCTAGAAAATAAAAAAGAGGTGCAAAAAACTCATTTTTCAAAAATATAAAGTAATACTTTATGTTTTTGAGTCCTTTACAGCCTCTTTTTTAAAAGCAATCAAACTTTTTTTAATTCTATAGCCTTAATAACCCCAGCTTTTACTTTTTCAGTCATATTAATCAAATCTTCTTTGTTTATCTTTTTATCATAGTAATCAGTAAAATAAATAGGTTCTCCATAAACAATATGTACCCTAGATCTAAACTTAAAATTATCTTCCGCAACAATTCCCACAGGAACAACCGGCACTTTAGCAGAATGTGCAATCATCGCAACACCAGTTTTAAAATTCATAGTTCCGTCTTTACTTCTAGTTCCTTCCGGGAACATACAAATAGACTTTCCATCTTTAAGCAACTTTACGCAAGTTTTAATCGCACCAAGATCATTTTTCTTACGAGCAATAGGAAACGCCTTCATTTGTCTTAAAAACCAACCAAAAAACTTATTTTTAAAAATTTCTTCTTTAGCCATCATATACATTACCTTTTTAGAAAGCGCCGGCATCATAACCGTTTCCCAAGCCGAAATATGATTCGGAGCTAAAATACAACCGGTTTTTATCTTCTCAAATCTTTCATAATTAACCAAATCAACTTTAAACCAACATCTCATATATAATCCGACAATAGAAACAATAATTTTTCTAAACATATCTTTTCCCTTTCAAAAGTTATTTTTGGACAATGCCAATCAATCGCTCCACTACTTGGTCTAAATTAAGGTTAGTAGTATCAAGTTCAATTGCATCGTCAGCTTTTTTCAGCGGTGATGTAGCACGAAACATATCATTTCTATCTCTCTTTATAATATCCTCTTTTACTTCATCAAACGTAACAGATTGACCTTTATTAATAAGTTCTTTATACCTTCTCTCAGCTCTTACATCCAAATCAGCACTTAAATAAATCTTAGTGCTGGCATTAGGAAGCACAACCGTTCCTATATCTCTTCCATCCATAACAACACTTTTAGAATCAGCCAAATTTCTTTGGATATTAACCATCTTCTCCCTTACTTCCGGAACAGCAGAAACATTAGACGCCGCCATAGAAATCTCAGGAGTCCTGATTAAATCAGTAACATTTTCTCCGTTTAAGAATATCAATTGCCCTCTATCGGTAAGTTCTACATCTAATTCTATTTCGTCAATAACACTTCTAACATCATCAAATTCAGTAGGATCAAGCCCTTTTCTAATCACATATAGCCCAACTGTTCTATACATAGCACCCGTATCTACATATATTATATTAAGCTTTTTAGCAACCATTCTAGCAATAGTACTTTTACCGGCCCCAACAGGTCCATCAATAGCAATCGATATTTGTTTCTCCAAAGTAAAACACTCCTCTCAAAAATTCCATACAAATTATATATGTTTTTACTTTCTTCGTCAATAAATTTAAAGCTGTTTTCCTATCTACTTTTTCTTTACCGTATATCCAAACTTTCCAAGTTTTTCGCCAAGTGCAAAATACTCACCATGACAATAAGCGATCAAATTAGCTTTTTCTAACGCTAATCTACCATTTTCATCAATTAATTTTTCCGCAACATCAACCGCCACAATATCAGCAACGAACATATCATGAGAACCAAGTTCAACTATATCCGTAACCTTACATTCAAGAGATACAGGACTTTCTCCAATTATCGGACAACTTACCTCATTTGCCTTTTGTCTTGATAAATTCATAACTTCGAATTTATCCATGTCTTTTCCGGATCTAACCCCGCAAAAATCAGTAGCTCTCACTAACTCTTCAGTCGTCAAATTAATTACAAATTCCATACTATTTTTAATCAAATTGTACGAATATCTCTCTTTTCTAACAGAAATATACGTTTTTGCCGGAATAGTATTTAAAATCCCTGTCCACGCAACAGTCATAACATTATTCTTATCCATATTTCCACTAGTAACTAATACCGCCGGAACCGGGGCTATCATAGCTCCTCCGGGCCATTTAACTTTCTTATCCATTTACTTCCTCCTCTTTGAAATTTCGTCGTATATAACCTTAAAATTTTCAAATCTTTCAGTTGCTACATCTCCTATATCTACTGCTTTTCTTATGCCACATTCTTCTTCTAAAACATGTCTACAATCTCTATACCTACAATTCGAGACATAGTTATTAAATTCTCTAAAAAGTAAAGCAAGTTCGTCTAATTTAACATCATCCAATTCAAAACTTGAAAATCCGGGTGTATCTATAATATATGTATTTTCTTCTACTTTTAGAAGTTGAGAATGCCTTGTAGTCTGTTTTCCACGTTCAATTTTGCTTAAATTTCCTTCGTCCATTATCACTTCATTCATAAGTCGATTAGTAAGACTAGACTTGCCTACTCCGGAGTTTCCTACAAAAGCTACAGTATTCCCTTTTATATCTTTCCTTAATTCCTCTATGCCTATTTTTTCCTTAACACTAGTCAAAATAACATTATATCCTATATGTTCATATATTCTCTTTATTTCTTCTGCTTTACCTATATCTACCTTATTAAGGCATATCGTTACAGGTATCTTATTTTTCTCTAAAAAAGCTAGTTGTTTGTCTATAAATAACAACGAAGGTTCAGGATTTTTTACGGCAACAACAATAACTACTTTATCAATATTAGCTACCGGCGGACGAACTAAAGCGTTTTTTCTATCTGTTATAGTTATTAAATTTCCTTTATCTTCGCCTATCTTTTCAAATTCAGCATTATCTCCAACCAAAGGGGATATATTATTTTTTTTCAAAATTCCTTTCGCTCGACACTCAAAAACTTTATCTTCAAATTCAATATAATAAAAACCACTAATCGCCTTTACTATCTTCCCAACCATACTATTCCTCCATATTATTTATACAAAACGGTCAAAATTCCCAATCTAGCGAACTTTGACCGTTTATTCCAATTTACAAATTAAGCATTTGTGATGCATCTAGAACTCCATCAATATATACTTCAAGCATTGCCTCACCTTTTCCGTAAATATCAACACCAATCTCTCCATCAGCACTCGTATGTTTCTTACTGTATAAAGTCTTTTTACCGGTATATCCTCCACCTGAAATCTTAACTTCTACCAAAAATTCCGAACCATTTATGCCCTTATTAGATAAGTTTAAATATATAGTCTGTTTATTTTGAACAGCTACATCTTTAGCCTTACTTACAACCAAAGCCACAGTTGTTCCAACTTCAACAGTACTTCCCTTGTCAACACTTTGTTTTAACACAGTATTAGCAGCCTTAGTTGACTCTTCAAAAGTAGTCGTTAATTTAAAATCATTTTCCTCAGCCAATTCTTTAGCTTTAGTTAACGTCTTACCAACTAAATCAGGCATAATAAAAGTCTTCGTATCAGGTCCACGGCTTACGTAAATATCTACTCTAGTACTAGGTGAAATAGATCTTCCACCTACAGGATTGGTTCTCGTGACATATCCAACCGGAACAGTATCACTAGCTTCTTCTATAACCATATAAATAATTTCCTCATTATCTAGCGTAGTTTTAGCTTCTTCTAAACTTTTATTAGTCAAGTCATCCAAAACGACTTCTAGTTTTCCTGTACTAATATAAATCTTAGCCGTATACCCCTCTTTTACGCTCATCCCTGCTTGGGGAGTTTGAGAATAAACTTTACCTTTAGGTTGTGAATCATTAGCTTGTTCAATAGGCGTATAATTAATTTTTCTTTCTTTCAATAAAATCTCAGCCTCTTTAGAAGTTTTACCAATCAAATCCGGCATTTGAACAACGGCTTTTTCGGTTCCCATTATAGATTTCCATATACTCGAAAATACAACACCGGAAATAATAGCAACAAATACCAACGCTATAAAAAATGCAAATAATGATTTCCCGGTAGACATTCCCTTCTTTTTTCTTTTTCCCATATTCTCACTCTCCGTATCTACCGCTTTTGTAACTCTCTCATTTATCATATTTTCAGTTACACTCGGCATAACTGTCGTCGCTCCAATATTTTTATCAGCAATAACAGTATTTTGAGGATTTTCAAAAACACTTTGCAAATCCTTTAACATCTCCGTCGCAGACTGATATCTAAGCCTCGGCTCTTTCTGAAGCGCTTTCATAATTATATCATTTACCGCAACAGGCATCTGACTATCAAATTGAATAGGAGGTATCGGTATTTCCTGGATTTGTTTTAACGCTACCGATACCGGAGTTTCAGCATCAAACGGCACATGACCTGTTATCATTTCATACATAACAATTCCCAAAGAATAAATATCGGATTTTTCGTCAGTGTGCTGACCTTTAGCTTGTTCCGGCGAAAAATAATGAACCGATCCAATAGTATTTCCTGTCATAGTTATCGTAGAATTTGATGACGCTCTTGCAATCCCAAAATCAGTAACTTTAGCTACCAATTCCTCATTAACTAAAATATTTTGAGATTTAATATCTCTATGTATAATATGATTTTTATGAGCATGTTCAAGCCCTGAACAAATTTGCGAAGCAATCTTTACAGTAGCTCTCCAAGTAAGTTTCCCACTTTGCTCAATTACTTTTTTTAAAGTATATCCTTCAACATACTCCATAACTATATAATTTATATCACCTTCATTCCCAACATCATATATAGATACAATATTAGGATGAGATAGACTACCGGCAGCTTGTGCTTCCACCTTAAAACGCTTAATAAAATCATTCGTCATATCCGAATCTGTTCTCAAAATTTTTACAGCAACAAACCTGTTTAAGAGTCGGCATTTAGCTTTATACACTACTGCCATTCCGCCACCGCCGACTTTTTCAACTAATTCATATCTATTTCCAAGAACTCTTCCCACCATATTATCCATAAAAGTCCTACACCTCCACTAAAATCGCAGTAATATTATCAGTTCCACCATTTTCCTTAGCTCTTTTAACTAAGTCTTCGGCAGTACTTTGCATATCACCATTTTTCTTTAGTATTATATGTAATATGTCCTCATCCGATAACATCGTAGTAAGACCATCTGTACAAAGAAGTAAAATGTCTCCCGGATAAAGTTTTACAAAGTCAATGTCAACATCAACATCGTCTAACATCCCAATAGCTTTAGTTATCAAGTTACGTTGCGGATGACGTTGAGCCTCTTCCACTGTAATCGCACCTTTTTGTAATAAATATTGAACATAACTGTTATCAATTGTAATTTGCGATATAATTTCTTTACGTATTATGTAGCACCTACTATCCCCGGCGTTAGCAACATAAGCAATACCATTATCAATTAACATAGCAACTAAGGTAGTACCCATACCTGAAAATTGTATATTTTCCTCAGAAAACCTTTTTACATTAGAATTTGCATAATCAACAGAATTTTTCAGCAACGTTTTCTTATCTATCATGTTATCGTTATTTTTTATAACATATTTTACTATTTCGTCAATAGTCATCATAGACGCTAATTTACCATGACCTTGCCCACCAATTCCATCAGCAATCAAAAATAAATTAACGCTATCATTTAATGACGGTATATAAAAGCTATCTTCATTTTCTTTTCTTATCTTACCAACATCACTACTAGCACCAAAAATCATATCGCACCTCCTCTCGACAATATTTATTTTCTACTCAAAATATTGACGTCTTAATTGTCCACAAGCAGCATCAACATCACTACCAAGTTCACGCCTTATAGTAGCTGTAATTCCACGATTATTTAACGCATCCCTAAATCCCATCATTACATTTTGAGGAGCTCTTCTATACCCTGCTCCCTCTACCGCATTAACAGGTATTAAATTAACATGACATAGCATTCCTTCAAGTAAATCAGCTAATTTACAAGCATCTTTTATCGTATCATTTACACCATACATAATCGCATATTCAAACGTAATTCTTCTATGTGTTTTCTCAATATATTTCTTACAAGCTTCAAGTAAAACTTTCATATTATATGCTTTATTTACAGGCATTAATTTATCTCTCATCTCATCACTTGTAGCATGTAAGGAAATAGACAAATTAGCTTGAATTCCGCTATCAGCAAATTTCATAATTTGAGGAACTAATCCGGAAGTAGACACAGTTATATGTCTAGCTCCTATATTAAGTCCATGAGGATCATTTAATATTTTTATAGTCCTCATAACATTATCATAATTATCAAATGGCTCTCCAATTCCCATGAATACAATATTAGAAATTTTCTCACCAATATGACGACTCGCCATTATAATTTGTTGAACAATCTCTCCACTAGTTAAATTTCTCTCAAAAGATAATTTTGAAGACGCACAAAAATCACATTTCATCCTACAACCTACTTGAGAAGAAACACAAACACTATTTCCGAAGTTATATTTCATAAGAACAGTTTCAACAGCGGCCCCATCCGGTAGCTTAAATAAAAATTTAGTCGTCCCGTCATTTGAAAGCTTAACTTGTTCCTTTTCCAAAGTAATTATATTAAAGTTTTCATTAAGAGACTTCCTTAAATCCAAAGGAAGATCACTCATCTTAAAAAAATCATCTATATTTTCTTGGTAAAGCCATTTATATGTCTGAACAGCTCTATACTTTTTTTGGTTAAACTCACTAATATAAAGTTCTGTTAACTCATCAACCGTATAATCAAATATATTTCTCATACTTATTCGCATTCCTCTCTATCCACAATTAAAATTCCGTCCAAGTGATCCACTTCGTGGCAAATTTCTCTCGCATAATAATTTTCGGCAATAAAACTAATTTCATTACCGTTTTCATCTAACGCATCAACTTTTATTTTGGTAGGTCTTTTTACAGAAACAGTCCTTTTCTTTACGCTAAGGCAACCTTCAACATCTACTTCTTCACCTTCACGTTCGCTTATAACCGGATTTATAAGCGTAACCATTTTCTTTCCGTTTAATACGACTACTATTCTTTTTAGCACTCCAACTTGAGGCGCAGCAATACCTACTCCGTCATATTCAATCATAGTATCTTTCATATCTTTTATCAATTCTATGACTTTATCGTCAACTTCTTTTACGACTCTTGATTTCTTTCTTAAAATTTCATCTCCAAGTATTCTAATCTCTCTTAATGCCAAAACTTTCCACCTCTATCATATAATTATCCATAATCTATTACACATTGTAACAAATTTTTTTACAATTAGCAAATATTTTTGCAAATTAATAAAAAATTTTACGTTTAATTTAAAACGCAAAACTTCGACTATATTTATAACTAATGTATCAAACTATTTAGATAAAAGAAACTGTAAAAAGCTTTTGCATAGGCATAAATCATTATACTTCACCTTGATATCATACATCTAACAAAAATATTTTTGTTTAACGAAGCAAAGAATAATATTTCATTTTTGAAGCTTTTTACAGTTTTCTCTAAATTTTATTCAGATTTATTTAAACTCATTTCATATAATTTTACAGAATTATCAATGGTCTTTTCTTTTGCATCTTCACCATATTTATCTACATCAGCCGCATTTTTAGGTCCATGACTTAAGCAAAGCGCTCCATTTAAGCAACCCCCGTCACAAGCCATTCCTTCAAAGAAATTCTCAACTGCTTTATTAGCTTTTAATTTCAATAAAGCCGCTCTACATTCATCAATTCCACTCATAGCAATAGGTTTTACATCAAGTCCCATACTCTCCCCTATTTCGCGAACTCCCTTAGCTATACCGCCTGACTTTGCAAATATTCTTCCGTAATAAGATGCATTATCTAAAGAGGACTCTTCTAAAGAAGCAATATCTATATTTCTAGCGTCAAAGAACGCCTGTAATTCCTCAAAAGATAAAACACTATCAATAGCACCTTCAGTCTTAGGAAGCTTGTACTCATGTTTTTTACTCGAACAAGGTCCGATAAAGATAACCTTCGCATTAGGTTCAGACCTTTTAATTAACTTAGCTGTTTCAACCATAGGAGAAACAGAACTCGAAATATATTTAGTTAATTCAGGGAAATTCTTTTCAATAAACATAACAAACGATGGACAACAAGAAGTAGTCATAACCCCTTTTTCTTTTAACTCTCCCAATTCGTGATGTAAAGTAATATCCGCACCAAGCGCAGCTTCAACCACATTGTGAAATCCGAGTTTCTTAATACCTGTAATTATCTGTTCTATTTTAGCATATTTAAATTGGCTTACAATAGAAGGTGCAATAACAGCATATACCTTATAATTCTTATTATCATCTGATTCTTTTAGTATCTTCAAAACATCCATAATCAAAGACTTGTCCACAATAGCACCAAATGGGCATTGATAAACACAAGCACCGCAAGATATACATTTATCATTATCTATTACAGCCTTTTTATCTTCTCCCATACTAATAGCCTTTACCTTACAACTATTCACACAAGGTCTCTTTTGAGCAATTATAGCGGAATAAGGGCAAGCCTTAGTACATAATCCACATTCTATACATTTATCTTTATCAATAACAGCTTTTTTATTAACAATACTTATAGCACCTCTTGGGCAAACCTCCGTACATCTGTTAACAATGCAACCACGACACGCTTGAGTAACCAACATTCCTTCAATAGGACATTCATCGCAAGCAATATCTATAACCTCAACAACATTTGGATTTTCTTTATCTCCGCCAAGCGCCATTTTAATTCTCTCTTGAACAATAGCTCTCTCTTTATATATACAACATCTCATACTAGCTTTAGGACCCGGCACAACAATATTAGGTACGTCGCGGTAAACATTTTGCAAATCATCAGCATCAGCTTTCTTAATTACTTCTCTTAGCACTTTATATTTTAAATGTTGAACCTTCGTATCAAATTTTTTCATTCTAAAAATCCTCACTTTCAATTAAATTTCCGTCTAAATCTTTTAATTCAATTTTGGTATCATTAAGAACTATATAACTATTAGCAGTACCATTTTTAGGCAAAGATACCGAACCTGTATTAGCAAATATAGTTCCCTCATCACGCTTAATAAAGCCTGTGTGTAAATGTCCGTAAATAACAATATCATAAACATTCTTTATTTTTTCCTCTTCCAATTTATGTCCGTGAGTCAAAAAAACTTTTTTCTCATTTAGATATAATTGTAAGTTTTCCGTAAAGTGAAATTTAGAAATCATTTCATCAACTTCGCTGTCACAATTTCCTCTGACACATAAAATCTTATCTTTAATACTATTTAAAATATCCGCAACCTTTTGCGAATTATATCCTTCCGGCAAAGAATTTCTAGGTCCGTGATAATACAAATCCCCTAATAAAATAAGTTGTTCAACATTTTCATCATAAAAACGTTTCATTAACTTATTCATAAAAAATTCAGAACCGTGAATATCTGACGCTATAAGAACTCTCATAACATACCTCCGTTAAAAATACTTAACAGTAACGTCTTTACCCATTTTCTTTAAATTTTCAGATAAAGCCTCTACTAACTTTAATTTCATAGTCGTATCAATCGGTAACCCCTGATGAGCCACATTTACACTTTGACCCACAAAAAAATTAACATTTGTAGCATCTTCAAACAAAGCTTCTGCAAGCAATGAGGCTCCGTCATTCTTTACATAGTATTTAGGAGTAACATCTTTTACATCTAAATATTTTTCAGACATAGCAAGAAGTTTTCTAATGGTAATAACTCCTTCTGTTACTAAATCAATTCCTTTAATAAAGGCTATCGGCGGAATTTCCTTATCTGAAAAATCAAGACTGGTATAAAGTTCTTCACCTAAATATCTAGCAACAATTTGAGAACTCGTACCTCCACAAACAATGTGCTTTCCTTTCATACGCATAAACTCGCCTATATATTCATCATCTTTAGATTTATCCACCGGTGGACCAACCATAATATTTATAGGAGACTTTTCACGAATTCTTATTCCGGCAACAGTCGTATCGTCTCCCGGCTTATCCAAATATAAATCATTACAAGCAGACGCAAGTAAACAAGCAATACATCTTGCCGACATTTTAGGAGTAACCGTTTTCTCTAAATACTCCATAATCTCAGCCCTTTGCCAGCCTAAATTAAGAAGCATTCCTATTCCGGCGTGAACAGTCCCATCAGACATAACAACAATTACATCAGACGGTTTTAGATTAAGTTTCGTCTTATAAACAACCTTACCTAAAATATCCATTCTCTCTCTTTCAAAATCAAGAGCTTTATTATCGTGTAAATAAATAGCTTGCGGATTATCGAATTCAACTAGATATCCATTTCCTTCATTATTTATATGAACAACAGAAAAAGTAGAATAAGCAAGCCCTCTAACTTTGCAAACAGGCAAAGATTGTATCATAGTTTCTATACATTCTTCTATTTCTATATCATTAGAAATCATCGTGCACAGGATTTTAGACGTAAGTGTAGATAAAATATTAGCCTTTACTCCGCTTCCTAAACCATCCGCCAAAACTAAAGTCGTATAATCCCCATTAACAGAAATAGCAACATTATCTCCGCATAATTCCTCGCCTGCTTTGTTTAACGAAGTATAACCGTACTCAAGAAAAAGGCTCATTCTTCTTCCTCCTCCTCAGCTAAAGTTTTCTTCAACTTAAGCAAAGCCACTTTAGATTCGGCAGTAGTTTCTCCAAGCAACGACGCAATTTCTTGAACTACTCTCATTTGCTTATTTATAACCTCATCAGTAGTCTTAAATGTTTCTTGCTTTACACTATTTAACTTTTCACTATAATTTACACCACTTGTAATATCCTTCATAATCGCAAACATCGTCTTATGCTCTTTCATATAAGTTATAGATAGTTCAACATATGACTTAGTCTTAGGAATATACATCTTCTTTCTAACTACATTTTTTTCATCATTTAATGCAAACACGAAATCTGTAGGTTCAAAATAATCAACCACATATTTACCTTTAACATCATATCCTGTAATTCCGCCAAGTTCCATTGCTTTAGCATTTATATCAACAATTTTAAGTTCACTGTCAACAACTATAATTCCATTCGGACTATTTTGAATAATCTCATATGACATAGACTCAGCTTTTTTTCTCATATACGGTAAACACATATCAATATCGGCATACCCGTTTAATACAGCCCAAGCCTTAGCTCGACAAGTAGAATATCCACATACTCCACAATTTAGCTCATCTTCAGGTCTTAGCTTACCGGTTTTAGCAAGAATAGCCTCAATTTGTTTATCAGTACCTGGTATATCTCCCGCTCTGAGTCTAGGGAATTCCTTTGTAAAATCCAAATCATAATCTATTTTTTCATTACCTGTACCATTTGCAATTTCTTTTTTTACATAATTTCTTATTGTAGCATTCGAACTAATACATTCTTTTTCCTTAGTCAAACTGCAAGGACCGTTTATACAAGCTCCGGAACAACTGTTAATTTCAAGAAATATCCCGGACAAATCAGTAATACTATTTAAAACCTCAAAGCAACGCTCAACTCCGTCTACCGCTATATATTCATATCCTTCCGGCAACTTTGAAAAAGATTTTATAATCCCTCTACTAATCGGAAAATATTTAGCTCTATTAGTAATTTTTTTATTCTCCTCAAACGGAACATTAGAAATCATTGTTAAATCAATATTATTTTCATTAAACAACTCCGTAAGTTCTTCAAAAGTAAGCACTCCATCTATAACTTCGCTTTCCTTACCCTCCATTTTTTTAGCAATACAAGGTCCTATAAAAACTACTTTAGCATCTTTATCAGCTTCTTTAATCATTTTCGCATGAGCAATTGCCGGAGTATCAACAGGCGCTAAATACGGTAACACATTAGGATAATAAATCTGTATCATTCTATTAATTGCAGGACAAGCTGATGTAATAAAGTTTTTAAATTTTCCACTCTTTAAAAGTTTTTCATACTCTTGAACCACTACATTAGCTCCTATCGAAGTTTCCTCAGCATCAAAAAATCCAAGTTTACACAAAGCTATCTTCATAACAGAAAAATCACTTACCTTAAAGCTCGAAATAAATGAAGGAGCAACACTCGCTATAACTTTCTTATTATTTTTTATAAGTTCCATTACTTCACTTATCGAACTATGCACTCTTTTAGCATTTTGTGGGCAAACTTGAGTACATTTGCCACACAAAATACATCTTTCTTTTATAATCTTAGCTTGATGATCAACAACCTTTATAGCTTTTACTGGACATTCTCTTAGACATTTGTAACAGTCTTTACATTGAGCATTTTTAAACTCTAAATATTCCTCCATAAAGCTCTCACTCCTAATTGTTTACTGAAGATAAAATTTCATTTGTAAAAATTTCCTCCGCATTATCAGCGTTAACATTTAATATAAATCTCTCATCAGCCTTAACCGTAACTCCTTCTGAGCAATGGCCAAGGCAAAAACTTGCTTGTAATTCTATCTTATCCTCTACATCATATCTTTTTATTAATTCCTTAAACTTTTCAATAACATCATAAGAACCTTTTAAATGACAAGAACTTCCTACACAAACTTTTAATATCATAACTACATTCTCCCTTCTAATTTTCTTCTCCGTAATAAGCTTGTTTATAAATTTCCATAATTTCTTCAACAAGAGGATATCTAGGATTTGCTCCGGTACATTGATCGTCGTGAGCATTTTCAGCAAGTTTTCTTAAGCCTGACATAAATACTTCTTCATCAACACCACATTCCTTAATAGAAAGTGGCATATTTAAATCTTTCATAAGTTGTCTTACAGCTTTAATTAAATTATCTACGCTCTCTTGTGTAGTACTTCCGGCAAGCCCTATAAATCTAGCAGCCTTAGCGTATTTTTCATCAGCAATAAAGTACTCATATTTAGGGAAAGTCGCAAACTTTGTAGGCTTTGTAGCATTATATTTAATAACATAAGGAAGTAGTACCGCATTAGCTCTACCGTGAGGAATATGATACTCTCCGCCCAATTTATGAGCCATACTGTGATTTAATCCTAAGAAAGCATTAGTAAACGCCATTCCGGCAATACAACTCGCATTGTGCATTTTCTCTCTGGCTTTTTCATCTTCTTCACCGTGATCATAAGCACGTTTTAAATAATCAAATACTAAATCAATAGCTTGAAGTGCAAGACCATCTGTATAATCACTCGCCATATTAGAAACATATGCTTCTAACGCGTGAGTTAAAACATCCATACCGGTATCAGCCGTTGCCGATTTTGGCAAGCTCATTACAAATTGAGGATCAATAATAGCAACATCAGGTTTTAATGCATAATCAGCTAAAGGATATTTAATATTTCCATTCTTTCTATCAGTAATAACCGCAAACGCAGTAACCTCGCTACCGGTACCGCTAGTTGTAGGCACAGCAACAAATTTAGCAAGTTGACCTAAATTAGGGAACTTAACTACTCTCTTTCTAATATCCATAAACTTTTGTTTTAATCCATCAAACGTAGCATCAGGATGCTCATAGAATAACCACATACCCTTTGCAGCATCAATCGCAGAACCACCACCAATAGCAATAATAACATCAGGTTTAAAATCACGCATTTCAGCTACACCACGCATAATCGTATCAACATCAGGATCCGGCTCAACATCCGAATAAATTTTAGAATGGCAATATTGCTCTCTCTTTCTTAAATAATATAAAGCCTTATCTACATATCCCAGTTTTACCATCATAGGATCGGTAACTATAAACGCTCTTGAGATATCTTCCATATTCTCTAAATATTGAATAGAATCTTTTTCAAAGTAAATCTTCGGTGGAATTTTAAACCATTGCATATTAACCCTTCTTTCAGCGATTTTCTTTTTATTTATAAGATTTACAGTAGATACGTTAGACGTCGTACTGTTATGTCCGTAAGAACCACACCCAAGCGTTAGTGACGGAGTATTCGTATTATAAATATCACCAATCGCACCTTGAGAAGAAGGCGAGTTAACAATTACTCTTCCTACTTTCATTGCTTCACCAAACATCTTAATTATTTCTTCGTTAGTACTATGAATAATAGCCGAATGTCCAAGTCCTCCAAAATCCAAGATTTTCTTACATACTTCAAATCCTTCCTTATAATCTTCAACAACATAATAAGCAAGAACAGGAGATAATTTTTCACGAGATAACGGATATTCCGGACCAACCCCATCAAGTTTAGCTATTAAAATCTTCGTTTTACTGTCTACATCTATCCCGGCCATCTCAGCAATTTTAGTAGCTGGCATACCCGGAACCTTAGAATTAAGTTTTCCTTCCGGCATCATAAATTCTGTAAGCTTTTCAATTTCCTCTTTACTTAAGAAATGACAACCATTTTCCTTCATATATTCTTCAAATGCAGCCTTAACAACCTTATCTACAACAACGGCTTGTTCAGACGCACAAATCATACCATTATCGAAAGTCTTAGAAAGCATCAAATCAGTACAAGCTCTCTTTAATTTAGCAGTAGTTTCTATATAACAAGGCGCATTACCAGGTCCAACACCTAAAGCAGGTTTTCCGCAACTATAAGCAGATTTTACCATTCCTGCTCCACCAGTCGCTAAAATAAGCGAAATACTAGGATGATTCATCAAAGCAGTTGTCGCTTCAATCGAAGGTTCTTCTACCCATTGAATACAATCTTCGGGAGCTCCCGCTTTAACAGCAGCATCTCTTAAAATCTCGGCAGCTCTTTTGGAGCATTGTTGAGCAGACGGATGGAAACCAAATATAATAGGATTTCTAGCCTTTGCACAAATCAAAGACTTAAACATCGTTGTAGAAGTAGGATTGGTAACAGGCGTAACCCCCGCCACAATTCCAACCGGTTCAGCAACTTCAACATATCCCTCAAGCTCGTTTTCTTCAATAATTCCGGCAGTCTTTTCATCCTTTATTGAATGCCATATATACTCAGTAGCAAAAATGTTTTTAATAACCTTATCCTCGTACACACCTCTGTTAGTTTCTTCAATAGCCATCTTAGCCAATTCCATATGGTGGTCAAGTCCCGCCAAAGCCATAGCGTTAACAATCTTATCAACTTGTTCTTGATCAAGAAGCATATACTCTCTTAAGGCTTTTTCAGCCTTGACTGCTAACTCATTTACCATTTCATTAACATCTCTCATAAATTTTCTCTCCTTTATATAATTCTTTTTGTTAACTGGATTATATAGCCTAAAACGAGGTTATATTCTCATTTCTTGGCATTCCAAAATTAAAATTTATCATCGTTTTAATTCTATCTTTTTCGACACTAAAAGTCAACAAAAAAAAGATGGACTTTCGCCCACCCTTTTACAATCGGATTTTCCCAAAAACTAATAAATCAGATCCCCAATATATTCTACATAGCAAACTCCCGAACCATTTCCGTCATATGTAACTCCATCTACATCCGAAACCGGTGGCAAATCTTCTCCTGTATAGGATACTCCGATAAGTACTCTGGGAGCAAATTTCCCAGTATTTTGTATTGCTGTATAATAATCTTTTCCATCCTTAGTAGTGCCAATACTTGTATAATTATATATATCATCTAACTCAGCTGTTAATTCCCACTCAGTAGGTATATCATAATCTAACTCCGGATCAGATATAGCATCAACATACCAAACTCTTACAGCTTGTCCTATTCTAGTAGCATCACTAAGTTCTATGCTATATCCTGTTGTATCTCTTACATCAACAACATTAGGAATCGCAACTAACAAAGCAATCACTACCAAAATTAATACCCAGATTACTACGCCAATCCATAATGATATCTTTATTCTTTTTTTAGCCTTTTTAGCACCTTCTACATCTCCTCTATTAGCAGCAGGTTTTAGGCTATTAATCCATAAAATAAGTCCAACAAGTCCAGGAATAAAAGTATAACAACTTATCATTTCAATAATGCTCCACACCAAAAGTCCTGTAGTTTTTATTTTAGGTTTAGCATCATTATCTTTTAAAGTATATCCACACCCTTCACAAGTTAAATCAAAATCTCCAACTTCTTTACCACAATTAGGACAAAACATTTTTCATTACTCTCCTTTTTATAAAATTCTTTACATCAATCCACTACTATTCATCAAATCTTGCCATGGAGATAACAATAACTTAGCCAAGAAGAATAATACAGGAATTAACAATATAAATCCAATGTACATTTTTGTTTCAATTTTTTTCTCCTCCATAAGTTTTCTGTACTCTTTTCTACTAATTCTTCTTCTTTGAAGAGTTTGAAGCGCTGAATACTTATCTGATGTAGCACATTGTCTTAATGTAGAAATAAGAGCTTGGAAATCTTTATTTTTACTACTATCTCCTAAGTTAATTAACGCTTGTTCAAAGTCAATGGGATATTCAAGCAATGCTTTTTCGAAATTCTTCTTAAAAGCTTTACTGTTTAATGATAAAATTCTTAAAATTTCTTTTACCGTAACATTCTCAATAGAACCAACCAAAATCGTCAACATTTCTAACGCAATAATTTCATTATCAAACGACTGGTATCTAATCATCCTTGCCAATGTTAAGAAAACATCAGGCACGATAAAACCAACTAAAGAAGCTAAGACAATAAATATTATTGTAACCGGATTTATTTGCTTTGCTTTTTCTACCTGAAGCATTTTATTGTACATTTCTTCCGTTTGATAATAAACATCAGACTCAGTCGCTAAATTATTTTTTAAGAAAGCTTCTTGAATAGCTTGTTTAACAGCAATAGCATCTTCGCTTTTTAAAATTTGTTTATCTACAAAACTATTAACAACATCATACGTATCACGTTTTGCTTGCTCAAACTCACTTTTCTCTTCACTCGTTTTTTCTTTTTCATTTGCACTACTACCGAGCACATCAACATTTTTTGTCAAGCTATCGGTTATAACTGCATCAACATAAACTTGTCTATTAATAAAATAAATAGACAAAAATATAATTAACAGCATAATCGGGATTACAAGTTTCAGGAAATATAATGTTCTCATAGACATATTATAACCAGAATCACTTATAAGTCTTTCGTTTTTCCTAAATTCTCTATCTTCAGCCGGCGGGATAATCGCATCAACGGCTTTCTTAAAAATAGGCGAATAAGAAAGCATTTCCAACGTAACTTTGTCATTTCTCATTTTAGCTTGTTGAGGTTGTCTTATACACAAAACCAATAATGTTAGCACTAAAATTATAATTGCTGCAATAATTAAACTCATTATAATACTCGTTGCCATTTCTTAATATCACCTCTTTACAATTTTTCTACCAATAGCATACATAAAAATGTTATAAATCCTACCGCTAAAGCTAAAATTATTTCTTGTTGACCGTTAACATTCATGTAATACTCTTTAGCGGATTCGGACATCATCATATTAGCGAAAATAACCAATACAATAAGTAACATACTAGATAACGCAACTAACTTAAAACCAAGCATTTTACTTCTAACCCTATCTTTAGCAATTATATCATTTTCAATCTCAGTATTTAAATCATCTAATTGTGATATAATAGTTCCGCCTTTGGTATAATTAATTAGAAGTAGACTTGCAAAAATACCTGCCCAATCATTTTTTATTCTCTCTCTAAAATACTCTACACCATCTTCGAAATCAATATTATAAGATTTATATAATCTTTCAAATTCTTTTCCTACAACCTTTGGCATATATTGATATGAATCTTTTAACGCATTAAATACCTTATTAGATTTTCTGTATGAGCTCGCAAACTCGTCTATCGCTTGAGGAAGCTGTTTAATCATTTTGGCTAGTTGGGCTTCATAAAATATACTAAACAACATCCATGGGATAGAAATTCCAATCGCCAATAACAAAATTATTGCATACGGATACTGATTAACAAATTGCCATAATCCACAAATTATCCCTATAGCCATTATACAAATAAACGCCATAACATAAAGCGCATATTTTTCATTTTCTTGACGTGTTCCTGTATTGGTAATCGCAAATTTATTAGCAATTCTAGTTTGAATAGCATACAAAAACGGTATATTTTTTAACGAATAAACAGCCTTAATCGCACTTTGTCTTTGATTAAGCCACGAACTATTCCTTTTTTCAACATACGCTATGTACACTACAACTACAACCAAAATAAAAATTGCTACCACAATAAAAATTAATAAACTGCTCCCCAACTTAGTCATAATATCGGCAGTTTGTAATACATTTCCATCCATTATATCTCCCTGCCCTTCTATTTTTCTTCACTTTTCTTCTTACTTTTTTGTGTATTATCAACATCTCTTACTTTTTCATTAAAAATAGCTTTTATTTTAGCAATATTTTCTATCGGCATTCCATAATCCAATAACTTTTCCATAAATTTATCAGAAACACATTGAACTGGTTCTAATTCCTTTTTGTCGTGATTGTACTTAAATATATCATTAACTTCAAACTTATAATCTTCATCATTCGCTTCAACTACAGATATACGATTTATATACCTCTTACCTGTTTCATAGTCAAGTCTTCCCTCAAGTATTAAATCAATAGCATCCGCTACGTCGAATTGAGCTGTTAAGAAATCTTTATACTGTGAACTACGCATACATAAATTCCTCAAATCATGCACCGCACGAGTAGGAGAAGAACTGTGGAATGTAGCCGCTGAACCACGACACTGACGCAACATCGCATTAATAGTTTCTACCGCCTCATTAGAAGAACGAATTTCTCCAAGTAGTACAATATCTCTGTTTTGTCTTAGCATCAATTCAAATAACTTATCAGCCGGGAACTTTTCAGTAGACTGCAATGCAATTACGTTTTTATTAGGGTAATAATCATCTAAATTAAGCTCAAACATATTCTCGATAGTACCGATACCGATAGCATCCGAAACTTCATTTAATAAAACTCTAAGTAATGTAGACTTACCACTACCTTGTTGACCTATAATCAAGAAATTAGGTCTGCCTTTAAAAACTAACTCAATAAACCTTACAGCATCATCAGTTAATGTAGCCTTATCTACCAAATCATACTTCGTAACATTTGCTAAATGGAAATGACGAATATTTAAGATAGGATATTTCGCTATTGGAGGAATAACAGCCGTAACACGGCTTCCATTCATTCTTTGGCAATAAACTATCGGTTCACTCGCCGTTATATCACTTTTACTATCAAAACTTATAGCTGTAGAAACCTTCTTTTGTAAAACAGCCTGAGATTGGAAATGCAATTTTTTAATTTGACGTTTTAGACCTCCAACTTGAATCCAAATATAATCTTTACCATTTACCCCAGTTTCATCAATATGTCCTTCGCATAGTTCATCAATTACGCCTAATCCGTACAACTCTTGATATATTATTTGAACAAGTCTTTCCATCTTCACTTCAAATTCATCATTTTCAGACAACATCATATGTTCAAAGATTTGATAAAATTTATCTTCAGGATCATCACCATATATATTTTCATAATAATTAACATGATATTGTTTTATTAAATCGTCTATGTTTTCTTCAGTAATCTTAGTATTCAAATCTTTTAAACAAACTTTCATTATTTCTTCTTTTACATAACTTTTCGCTTCTATCCCACCTGCCGCCGCTTGGTCAATCTTCTTTTGATGTAAAAGCTTCAATTCCTTATCTTCCTTGTAATTTTCCATTATCTCTTTTATTGAATTAATAATATCTTGCAAAAACACTTGTTGAGCCGCCATAACTCTCCCCTCCGAAAAGTTTATTTTTTGCCAAACAATCGGCTAAAAAATCCTTTTTTCTTATCATTATATTTTACATCAATTAACATATTGTCATTTACAATATCCAATTTAGATAAATCTTTTAACTCTATTTTCTCTCCAATTTTTACAATTAATTGCGAAAAATCATTATTAAATAAATCTTCAGTCTTATAAAAAGGGTCCAAAATTTTCTGGTTATAGAAATGTCTAAATAACTTAGAATATCTTAGCAACACCATATTTTCAAGTTTAAACTCTTTCCTTATATCACCGTAATCAGGATATATATCTTCCTCATACATATTAATTACATTTACTATCTTATCATCATCTTTATAATTTTCATGCTTTGTATACCAATCTATTGTATACGCATTCTGAGTTAGGATATTTACAAACACATCACTATATTCATATAGTTCAGTAGTAAGCGAATTTTTAACACCAGCAGATGCATCAACTATTATAATATCAAAATATTTCTTTGCTTCATCTAAAACTTTTATTAAATACTTATCATTTTTCTTTATATAATCTAGCGTTTCAATTTGAGTAGAATTAATAACTCTTAAATTTCTATTTATCTCCTCAGTATGTAACATAAAAATATCTTGAGTCAATTCTTGAGTTTTTACCATAGATATTAAATCATCTATCCCGTTTTTATTATTTTGTTCAGCTAAATAGCTCATTTCCTTAAATAAATAATTAACATCAACAATAAGTATTTTCTTCGGTAACAAAGTAGATAACTTATATGCCAAATTATACGCAAGTGTAGTAACACCTTGACCATGTTTTACGCTTCCAACAGAAATAACTTTTGGATTTCTATCGTTCATAAATATCTTCCTTTCCAACATATATTTTTTGGGCGGTGAAAAATCCCCGCCCCATTTAACAAATTATTACTAAACTACACAATTTAATTAAAAGTTACTATCATCAGTTTCGAATGTAGGCAACTCTACACCATCCATAAATGTTTCAACATGTGCATCATCAAGATATGTTTCAACAATTCCCGCAAACACTTTTCCTTGTCTCTTAGCAAGTTCAACTTTATTAATTTCATCATAAGTTAACTTAAAACATATATAACCCGGAACAACCGCCGAATTATTAACTTGACTATTTCCTGCCTCATCCCTAATGTCTATAATTTCTTTTTTAGCTAAAACAATATCAATAGCCTTATTCTTTTCCAAATTTTGATATTCTTTTATAGTTTTTTCATTATCATTATATAGTAAACAAATATCAATCTTATCTCCGACTCTTACATTATATCCACCAGTCGTAGATGAATCAAAAGAAATACTATATATTCTTTCATTGCTCATAGTCATATCTTCAGGCAATTTCAAGTCATCAACAATAAGTAATTCACCTTTACGTATTGTACTAATAGCAGTTTTACCAACAGCCCATCTATCGTCCGATGAAGCAGACGGACTAATTTTACCAGCTAAAAGCATATTTTTATATTCATTAGTTGCATCAACAGTTTCTCTTTCTTGATCTCTTTGATTTAGTCTATATACCAACCCATCAGCCTTAACAACATCTTGTATTTGTACAAGTTTAACATTCTTTTCAGTTATAACAGTCCCCGGAGTAATATCTTCAGTAGCAACTACCCTATTAACATACTCTTCAGTATTTCTGGCAATAGCCTCCAAACGATTATTATACACCGTTATTATAAGTGCAATTATAATCAAAAATATAATACATGTTATTACTACGTGCCTCACTCTTGAAATTTTCACATTAACCTACCTACCTTTCTCAATTTTTTAATCGGCTTTAGTGTAAATTTAATTAATAGTTTTAGCATATTTTTTTCGCAAATTTTATTGCAACTAACATTGTAGAAATAAACAAAATCTCTAAAATTGCATCTCCTGAAAAACTTAAATTATTAAAAATTTCTAAAACTATTACAACCACTATTTGGTAACCCAAAAGTTTTAAAAATAATTTACCACTTTTAGTTAAAATTTTCTCAGTTAATTTACTACAACCAAAAGCTAACAATATCGGAGATAAAATTATTAAAGCTTTTATAATAATAAATCTTCCACCTAAAGTAACACTCATAACAAATGTCATAAAATATGCCGATACTTTTATCAGTTCATTCATAGAAAAAATACTTATTTCTTCAAGTCCTTCATCAGTTTCTAAGTCTAATTCATCACTAAAAGTCTCCATATAAGAGAAAGAAGTTTTACCGCCACAATACTCACTAATATATAACGTAATATTTTCAGCAAAATAAACTGCTTGGTAGCAAATAAAAAAAGATGAATTAATTAAAATTCCGAAAATAATACTTCTGATAAAAACTTTCCATGGAATTTCTACTTCCCTAGACAAAAAATATTGAAACAAACTGCAAAAGCAATAATAAAGTAAAATTCCCCAAACTATCAAATTACCAATCCCACAAGTAGCTTCTCCTAGAGTAGAAGTCGCATCGGTAATCGTACCATTGCCGGAAAGTCCAAGTGATTTATTTGTTAAAAAAGTAATTTTATCAAGAGCTGAATAAAATTCTTCGGATATAGATACCGAAAACCAATCTGAAATTTCTTCCCCCGCCTCTTTAAGCACCATAAGAGTCGCAATAATTATCTCTAATTTTTCCATACTCTTTTCTCCTTTAATTAAAAAAAGAGACTGTAAAAACTCACAAAATTCATAAAGCAATGTACTGTACCTCGCTCAACAAAAATATTTTTTGTGGAAAGTGTAGTGCTAAGTTAAAGGACGGAACGGAGCTTACGCTCACATCCTGGGCACCTTTAAAATATGTTTTACATAGAGGGACAAAAAAGCAATTTTTGTCTCTCTTGGTACAGTACATTGCTTTGTTCTAATAATAAATGAGTTTTTTACAGTCTCTAAAAAATTATTTCTTTGTAACAAAAGTCGTAATCGCCTTTAATATAAGATCAATTCCGACAACAACGCCATAAGAAACGAAGCATGATCGAATAAGCCTTCTTCCGGTAAGCATTCTTTCAGTATCTCCGAAACTAAATTTTTTTATAAGTACACCGGTAATAACGCCAATCGCAGCAGCCGGAGTAGCAATAGTAATAAGCCAAGCTTGAATTTGAGTCAAAGCATTTTTTAAATTATTCATAATGGTAGGGTATGTTGCTGCAAACGATACCGTCGTCATCAAAACACAAAACGTAAAGATTGTAGCAACTTTTTTCTTCATAAGTCACCTCCTTTACATTTTATAACATTAATGCATTAATTTACTAGAATTATATTCCAACTTTTAACATTTGTCTACACTTTTCTTATTTTTTCTTTAAATACTTTATATTTTTTTAAAAACGTTATATAATACTAGCATATTATGTTAGAAAGGCGAGATGAAAATGGAAAAAATTACTGCTGATATGACAATCGGTGAAATTATGGAAATGTGCGGAGAGAAAGCTGCTCCTATTCTTATGGGAATGGGAATGCATTGTCTTGGGTGCCCTTCCGCTCAAATGGAAACGCTACTTGAAGCTTGTGAAGTACACGGTGTAGATGTAAACGAAATACTTTCTCAAATCAATAAGTAGCCTAAAATAAGAAGTGGCTGTAAAAAAAGTCGCAAAAGCCATAAAGCGTCGTACTGTACCTCGTTCAACAAAAATATTTTTTGTGGAAAGTGTAGTGCTAAGTTAAAGGACGGAACGGAGCTTACGCTCACATCCTGGACACCTTTAAAATATGAATTACATAGAGGGACAAAAAAGCAATTTTTGTTTCTCTTGGTACAGTACAACGCTTCATTTTAATGATAGACGACTTTTTTACAGCCACTTCTTATTTTTTTGTATTTACATTTTACCTCTTATATGGTAGCATATGTAAGAGGTGTATATGTATGGAATTATATTTAATATGGTTAACAAAAATTTTTAATAAATATGATGATATTTATGAATTTTTAAAAAATGAAAGCATAGAAAATGTATTTAATTCAAATGAAACTAATTCTGAGCTATCCGAAGCGATAAAAAGTAAATTATTTTCTCAAAAATTAAAAGATACAGCAAAATATGAATACGATTATTGCTTAAAAAACAATATAAAATTACTAACTTTTAATTCAAAAAATTATCCGATAAACTTATCTCATATTCCTATTCCCCCTCCTCTACTTTACTATAAAGGTGAACTTTCTCCAAAAGATGAATGCTCGATTTCAATAGTCGGCTCAAGAAACTTCACAGAATACGGTAATTTCGCTACCAAAAAAATTGCTTCTGAATTAGCATTATCAGGAGTAACAATTATAAGCGGTATGGCTATTGGAATTGACACATTTGCTCACACTTACGCTCTAGCGAAAAAAGGAAGAACAATCGCGGTTTTAGGTAGCGGAATAAATACAATTTATCCCGCTCAAAACAAAAAGCTTTTTTACGAAATAATAGAAAACGGAGCGGTAATTTCCGAATTTCCAATAAATATGTTAGCTTATCCACAAAATTTCCCGGTAAGAAATAGAATTGTAGCAGGGCTTTCGCTTGGTACTCTTGTAGTTGAAGCAAAACTAAAAAGCGGTTCGATGATAACCGCAGGTCTTGCCGGAGAATACGGGCGTAATATATATGCTGTTCCGGGAAGCATATTTGATGTTTCCTCAGAAGGGACAAATTCTCTAATAAAAGACGGAGCGAAAATTGTAACAAATGCTCAAGATATACTTGAAGATATTTATACCGAAATCAATCAAATTGTTCCAAAATCTACCCAACTTAGTATGTTTACACCGGATAATTTAACAGAAACAGAACAAGAAATTTATTCGTTACTTTCTCTTGAACCTATCTTAATAGATACATTAATAACGAAAACTACTATTCCTTTAGCCAAAGTTTTAGAAACCCTTACCATATTAGAATTAAACGGATATATTAAACAACTTCCTGGTCAAAAATATCAAATAAATATTTAGAAAGCAATTTTTGTTTCGCTTGGTACAGTACAATACATTATTTAAATGATAAACGAGTTTTTTACCCTCTATGTATGTCGAAAAATAATTGTTGCATATTTTTTCTATTTAATGTACACTCTATTTGAATTATAAGAGTTGCTCATTTAGCAACGGAATTGGAGGAAATTATGGCTAACTACTTAATTATTGTAGAATCTCCTGCGAAATCAAAAACTATAAAAAAATTTTTAGGGAATAATTATAAAGTACTTGCATCAATGGGGCATATTCGTGATTTACCCAAAAGTCAACTCGGAATTGATATAGAAAATAACTTCGAGCCAAAGTATATTAACATACGTGGAAAAGCGGCGTTAATAAAAGAATTAAAAACCGCCGCTAAAAAAAGTAAAAAAGTTTTTCTTGCAACTGACCCTGACCGTGAAGGAGAAGCTATATCTTGGCATCTTATGCATTTACTTGATGTGTCTGAAGAAAATTTAAAAAGAGTTACTTTTAATGAAATAACTGAAAATGCTGTAAAAAAAGCTATTGCCAATCCAAGAAATATTGATATGAACTTAGTAGACGCTCAACAAGCAAGACGTGTCTTAGATAGAATTGTAGGTTATAAAATAAGTCCGCTTCTTTGGAAAAATGTAAAGAAAGGCTTAAGTGCCGGACGAGTTCAATCAGTAGCTTTAAAATTAATTACGGATCGTGAAGCCGAAATAGAAAAATTTGTACCTGAAGAATATTGGACATTGATTGCAAAACTTGAAGATAAAAAATCCAAAAAAACTTTAGAAGCGAAATTTTACGGAAACATTGATAAAAAAGTCGAATTAACAAATAAATCACAAGTAGATAAAATAATTGCGGAATTAAAAAACGCAAATTACACTGTTTCGAATATAAAACCCGGAGAAAAAAGAAAATACCCTGCTCCCCCGTTTATAACAAGTTCGCTTCAACAAGAAGCTTCCAGGAAATACGGATATGGAACATCTAAGACCATGATGATTGCACAACAGCTTTACGAAGGACTAGATATAGCCGGTCACGGAACTGTCGGTCTTATAACCTATATGAGAACTGACTCTACTCGTATATCGGTTGAGGCTCAACAAGAAGCTAAAAAAATAATTTTAGAAAGATACGGAGATTCTTTTTATCCTTCTACCCCAAATGTATATAAAACAAAGAAAAACGCTCAAGATGCTCACGAAGCTATTCGTCCTTCATATATTTCAATAACTCCGGAAGAAGCGAAATCTTCACTTACAAATGAGCAATATAAATTATATAAATTAATTTGGGAAAGATTTATGGCGAGTCAAATGACTCCTGCTATATTTACAACTTTATCAATAGACATAACTGCTAATGATTATTTATTTAAAGCTTCCGGTTCTCAAATAAAATTCCCGGGATTTATGACCTTATATACCGAAACAACCGAAGGAAATACAGAAGATGATAAAGATATATTACTTCCTAATTTAGAAGAAAAACAACAATTAATCGAAAAAGAATTAAATCCGGCTCAACATTTTACCGAACCTCCGGCAAGATACTCAGAAGCTTCATTAGTAAAAGCTTTAGAGGAAAAGGGAATCGGACGTCCAAGTACTTATGCCCCAACAATAACGACAATTATTACTCGCGGATATATCGAAAGAGAAAAGAAGATTTTATATCCTACCGAACTTGGAACAATTGTTGAAAATTTATTGGAAGTTCATTTTAAAGATATTATGGATGTTACTTTTACCGCATCTATGGAAAATAAACTCGATTCAGTTGAAGAAGGTAAAGAAAAATGGAAAGATATAATAAAAGATTTTTACGACCCATTTGCTATAACATTAAAAGAAGCTGAAGAAAAAATCGGTAAAGTTGAATTAACTTATGAAGAAAGTGATGTTAAGTGTGAAAAATGTGGAAGAATGATGGTAATTAAGCAAGGAAAATACGGAAAATTTTTGGCTTGTCCAGGTTTCCCGGAATGTAGAAATGCTAAGCCTATCGTTGAAGAAACCCCATATGAATGTCCTATATGTCGCGGGAAAATACTGATAAAAAAGACCAGACGTGGAAAAAAATATTATGCTTGCGAAAACAGTAAAGCTTGTAATTTTATGATTTGGGATGCTCCAACCGATGAAAAGTGTCCTAAATGCAAAAACTTTATGTATAAAAAAGGTAAAAAATTAATTTGTTCAAACCAAGAATGTAAATACGAAAAAAATATTGATTAAAAAAAGAG